>CANHYS010000181.1 GCA_947464585.1 Planctomycetaceae bacterium
GAAGCGCCTCGGTCGCCACCGCCTGCTCCACGGCCTCGAGAACGCCCTCCGCGCGGCCCGCCTCGAGAAGGTGTTCGATGTCGTCCACTGACACGGTTGGCCCATCCTGCTTGTGGGCGCCCAGCATGACCAGCACCGCCGATGTGGAGACGCCCATCAGCCACACGAGCGGCCGAGTGACCTGCGAGAAGATCTTCATGGCCGGGGCAGCCAGACGGGCGAAGTCTTCGGCGCGGCGCAGCGCCAGTCGCTTGGGCACCAGTTCCCCGAACAGGAGCGTGACAAACGACAGCAGCACCACGAACACCGTCAGGGCGATCGGTCTTGCTACGGCATCCACGGCCGGCGGGGCGTTGGCCGTGATCCATTCGGCGAGGTCGCTCACCAGACTGTCACCGCCATAGGCTGCTGCCAGCGTGCCCACGAGCGTGATCCCGATTTGAACGGTGGGAAGAAACTGGTCAGGGTTCGAAGCCAGTTGGAGCGCCGTTTGCGCTGCCTTGTCGCCCGCGTCGGCCAGTTGGCGGAGGCGTCCGCGGCGGCTGGCGACGATCGCCATCTCTGCCCCCGAGAAGAAGCCGTTGGCGAGGATCAGGGCGAAGACAAGGAGGATTTCCGGCAGCATGCGTGGATCCGATCGGGGCGGCGTATCACTTTGGGATGGCAGCGCCGTTGTCAGGGGCCGTCTCATCGCGGCTGTTCCGGCTGATCACGGCAAGATTGTCACGGTGCACCACTTCCTCATACGGGCAATATCCCAGCACGGTGGCGATCTGTTCGGTCTTGATGCCAGCAATCCGCTGCAGTTCATCGAGGGAGTAGTTCACGAGCCCGCGGGCGAACACTCCGCCGTCCGCTGTGGCCAGCGAGACGACATCGCCCGTCGTGAACGAGCCCTCGATCGCGGTGACGCCGGCTGCGAGCAGGCTGCGTCCCCGGGCAACGATGGCCTCCCGGGCCCCCGCATCGACGAACACCTTCCCGCGGGCATCAGCCGACCAGCCCAGCCACCGCTTCCAGGCTGGCATCGTCGTTTCCCGGCCCACGAAGAGCGTGCCCGCCGTCTCACCGCGGCAGATCCGTTCGAGCACGTGGTCGTCTCTTCCGGAGGCGATGATGCAGTGGCCCCCAGCCTCGGTGACGATCCCCGCCGCCGCGATCTTGCTCGCCATGCCCCCCTTGGACAGCCCGCCCAACCGGTCGCTGGCCAGGGCGGCCACGGCCGCGTCGATCCGCGGCACGGTGAGCAGCCTCGTCGCGGTGGGGTCGGACGGATGCCGGTCGAACAGCCCGTCGACGTCGGAGAGGAGGACGAGCAGGGGTGCGCCCAGCAGCGTGGCCACGAGCGCTGCCAGGCGGTCGTTGTCGCCGAAGGATGTCCGCAGTTCCTCCACGCTGACCGTGTCGTTCTCGTTGATGATCGGGATCGCTCCGTAGTCGAGCAGTGCGCGGAGCGTGTTGCGAATGTTGAGATAGCGGGCCCGATCCTTGAGATCATCGGCCACCAGCAGCACCTGCGCGGCGTGCCGGCCCTGGGCGCGGAGCACCCGCTCGTAGGCCTCGATCAGGCAGCTCTGGCCGATCGCCGCCACGGCCTGCAGATGGGCCAGTTCCTGGGGCCGCTTGGTCAGGCCCATCCGCCCCATGCCGGCCCCAACGGCGCCGGAACTGACCAGCACGACCCGCCGCCCTTGGGTCAGGATGGAGTCGAACTGGCGGCCGAGCGCCTCGATCCGCGCATTATCCAGCAGTCCGTCGGGGCCGGTGAGGACGCGGGTGCCGACCTTGACGACGATCAGGGTGGCGGAAGCGGCGAGGTCCGTACGGAGCTGGTCAGTCATGGGCCGATGGTGGGGGGGGCAAATCAGATGTTTCCCTGGGCACGCATCGTACCGTTGGCGGGGGAGGGGAGGCCACAGAGGCGGCACTCCACGGCCGTGACGCCTGTGAAAACTGCCGCGTGACGCAAATCGCCGCACGTGCGAGCCGCTGGTTGAGGCGTGCGGCCCCGAGGGCGTATAGTGCCGGAGTGTCGTCCTGGGACCAGAGGACCGGGAAAACGGCCAGCCCACCGCAGGGCAACTGCGGAACACCTTCCGGGGCGTGCGATTGAGCGAACTGCATCACGAGTGCGGGCTGGTAGCCATCTACCACCTGCCATGCCGCGATGGCGCCGATCCCAGCCACCTGTGCCCGGCCCAGGGGCCGGAGGAGGTGTCGCGTCTTGTGCCGCGGATGCTTCTCGACATCCAAAACCGCGGCCAGCTCTCTGCCGGAATGACCGTCTGGAATCCTGACCGCAGCCAGCTGCTTGCCACGATCAAGGATGTCGGCAGCGTCAGCGAGGTGTTTCGCCTGAGCCACCGCGGCAAGTACGAGGCCCTGATGGCGCAGCACACCGGTCGGGCCGCCATCGGCCACGTCCGCTACGCCACCTGCGGCGCCGAGGATCGCGGCTATGCCCAGCCGCTCGAACGCCCGCACATCCAGAAGCGGAAGTGGTTCTCCTTCGGGTTCAACGGGCAGCTGGCCAACTACCTGGAGCTGCGGGCCGAGATCCTCGCCAACGATGAAAACCATCTGGCCCGCGACAACGACACCGAAGTGATCATGCACGCCATCGGCAACGAGCTGTCGGGGGCCGCCGATCCGGACCCGATCGAACTGCTCGCGACGATCTCGAAGCGATTCGACGGCGCCTGGAACATCGCCATGCTCGACGCCTGTGGCCGGATGGTCGTGGCCCGCGATCCGCTCGGCATCCGGCCGATGGAGTATGCCCAACTCGGCCCCCTCGTTGCCGCTGCCAGCGAGAGCGTTGCCCTGCTCAACCTCGGCTTTCCGGCCGAGTCGATCCGGTCGCTCGAGCCGGGCATGGCGCTCATTGTCGATGGCGAGAGCGTGCGCGTCGAACGGTTCGCCGAGAGCCCGAAGCAGGCCCATTGCTTCTTCGAATGGGTCTACTTCGCCAACGTCGCGAGCACGATGGACGATCGCAGCGTGTATCTGTCGCGAAAGCAGCTCGGCGAAGAGCTCGCCCGTCTGGAGACGATCCCCATCGACGCCGACACCGTCGTCGTGCCCGTTCCCGACACGAGCAAGGCGGCTGCCGACGCCATGGCCTACCGGCTCTCGATCCCGTCGGTGGAAGGGCTGATCCGCAACCGTTACACGGGCCGCACGTTCATCGACGGCGCCTCGAGCCGTCGGCAGAAGGCCGAATCGAAATACACGCCTCTCCGCGAGGTGCTCGAGGGCAAGCGGGTGATCCTCGTCGAGGATTCGATCGTGCGGAGCACGACGATGAAGGTGCTGCTGGGCCGGATGCGGTCGCTGGGACTCGCTCGTGAGATCCATGTTCGGATCGCCTGTCCGCCGATCGTCGCACCCTGCTTCTACGGCATCGACATGTCGACGATCGACGAGCTCTTCGCCCCGCAGTTTCTCCGCGGGGGCGTGCTCACCGAGGAGGCCCAGGCGGAGATGGCCGCACGGCTGGGGGCCGACTCGCTGCGGTATCTGCCGCTGGAGTCGGTGGCTCGATCGATCGGATTCGAGCCGTCGCAACTCTGCCAGGCCTGCCTGACGGGCAAGTATCCCACACCCGCCGGCGAGCGGCTCTACGAGATCGCCCTGACGCACACGGGCCGGGGTGACTCAGACCGCGGCGGCTCCGGCCGCACCTACGAGTCTGCCTCAGCCAGGTAGCGGAACGGCCGTGCGGCTGCACGTTGCCGGCGCGGTGGACCGCTCCAGCAGGGCCCGCCAGACCGGGGCGCCGGCCAGCCGCGTTCGGCGTTCGAAGTGCGTGCGGTAGTCGAGGTCGTGTTCGGCAGGGCGGGCCTCCACGTCGCGGGCCGCGGAGAAGAGTCCTGTGCCCTGGGCTGCCGCCATGGCCTCGTGGAAATACTCCTCCACATCGGTCCAGATGTGCAGCTGGCCGCCGGACATGAGCACGCGGCCGGCATGGACGAGAAAGGCGTCGGAGAGCACGCGCCGCTTGCGATGGCGGGCTTTCCACCACGGGTCGGGGAAATAGACGTGGACGGCCGCCAGGCAGGCGTCGGGCAGCAGACTGCTGGCAAGGTAGGTGGCATCACCATGGATGATCCGAGCATTGGCGGCCCGCTGGGCGGCGAGCTTGCCGCCGCAGAGCCGCGCATAGCCGCCGCTGATTTCCACACCCAGGAAATTCAGGTCGGGCCGTGCGGCCGCGGCCGTGGAGAGAAACAGCCCCTTGCCGCTGCCCACCTCCATCTCGATGGGTGCTTGCCTCGGAAACAGGCTCTGGGGATCGAGCGGTGCGGGCAGTGCCGCCAGTTCAAGCAGGTGACCGGATAGGTCGAGCGAAGGATCAGGCTTGCGGGGTGGGCGGCGGGGCATGGGAGCGTGCGATGGCCGGGGGACCAAAAGTGATGGCCTGGAGTGATGGCCTGGAGTGATGGCCTGGGTCATTCGGCCGGGGTGCCCGTGGCGATGGCGAGTGCATCAACCGGCAGGGGCACGCCCTTGATCATGCCATCCACGACGATTCGATCACGGACAAGTCCTTGGAAGCGGCAGACGATCATCGCCCGAGGCCGGACCCGAACCCGCTCCACCGCGATCACCAGCCGGTCGCCGGGCACCACCGGCTCGCGGAATCGCACCTCCTCGAGACCGCCGAAGCCGATCACTTTGGCGTCGAGCAGGTTGTAGCGATGGGTGTAGTAGCTGGAGAGTTGGGCGGCAGCCTCGCACATCATGACGCCGGGCATCAGCGGCATCACTGGGAAATGGCCACGCACCCAGAACTCGTCGCGGGTGATGTCCTTGTAGCCCACGCACAGACCACGGGACTGATCCTCGTGCACGATCGCCGTCAACTGCTCCATCTCGAACCGCTGCATGTTCCAGCGGCGGATCTCGTGGATGTCGGCGATAACGTGATCGAGGTCGTATTCGCTCGGATGGATGATGTAGTCGCGCGGGGCCACTGCGTTCGCCCTCCGATTCGTCTCAGGTGCGAATGTGCTTCCGCTTGGCCTTGCGGGCCTTGCTGTTGGCGGGCCGGGAGCCATGGTTGGCTTTTTTGAGAGTGCGATGCGGCTTGGCCATTGGAAACTCCAAAATCGGGGCGGTCGGGAATGGGTCACGCATGAAGCGGGACGGGGAGTTGTACCATGCCATCGGACGCGGTTCCATCCTGATGCGCAGCCTTCGAAACAGGCTCACGTCCGCCGCTGCGAGGGCACCGTTGCGTCGCCCGGTGGCGGAGTGCCCGCACGCTCCGCCGCCAGCGACTCCCGCAGGCTGGCGCGGACGATTTCCACAAAGCTCGCCCCCAGGAATCCCAGCAGGCCTCCCACGACGGCCGACGAGCCGCCTCCCAGCAGGGCACCTGCCGGCGAACTGGCTGTGAGCCAGAGGAGCGAGAGCGTGCCCGCCGCGCCGCCGCAGACCGCACCGATTCCGGCCGAGATCGGTACCAGACGGCCCAGGCTGGTGCGGCGCTCAAGGTGTGTGGGACCTGAGGCGGGAAGGGGAGCCGAAGCGGGAAAGAGAGCAGAGGCGGGCAGGGAGGGATTACGACGCAGGGCAAGATCGTGGTCGGTCGCCTCGCGGAGCCGGGTGCCGATGGCGTTGCCGGCCACGTGCATGGCCACGCTGGCTAGCAGCA
>CANHYS010000182.1 GCA_947464585.1 Planctomycetaceae bacterium
CGAGGCCGCAGACCCCACCTGATGCCGCCGTCGCCGTGCCGGAGGTGTTCGAGGCGCTCGCCCACCATCGCTGGCCGGGGAACATCCGCGAATTGGCCAACGTGATCGAGCATGCACTGGTGCTCTGTGACGAACTGCCGCTCTTGTTCGAGCATCTGCCCGCGCGGCTTGGGGCAGCACTTGCCCAGGGCACGCCTCCCGCCAAGCCCATCGCCGGAACGGCAGCCGCCCACGCTGCGGGCAGCGGAGTTGCGCCACCTGTCGCCACCACTTCGCCACGCAAGCCCGAAAGCCTCCGCGACCTGGAGATGCGAGCGATCCTCGAGGGACTCGAACGCAACCACGGCAACAAGGCGAAGACCGCCGAAGAACTCGGCATCAGCCTCAAGACGCTCTACAACAAGCTGCATCAACTGCAGGAAGCGGCACCGGTGGCGTGACGCACACGGCACGAAGACAGATCCCATCGCTTACGCTCAGGGCTTGTATGATCGCATACAAGCCCCCGGCGCAAGCCCGGGGATCGTCCGTACGTTCGCCGGGGGGCCGTTCGTCCCATACAAGCCCCCGGCGTAAGCCGGGGGGATCGTGACAAAGTTTGCTAGCCCGTCTTGCGGACCACGCCGACGAGCACGCCGAGCACC
Organism: Planctomycetaceae bacterium; assembly: GCA_947464585.1. Next base: position 645 of record CANHYS010000182.1, read on the forward strand.
CGTGCGTTCTTCACGTAGATCGGCTTCATAGAGGGATTCGCAGGCTGCAGACGGATGCGGTCGCGCTCCGGGAACCACTGCTTGAGCGTTGCCTCGCCGTCTTCCGTCTGAGCCACCACGATGTCGCCGGAATGCGCGGTCTGCTTCTTCTGGATCACCACCCAGTCGCCATCGGCGATCTGGGCATCGATCATCGAATCACCCATCACCTTGAGCACGAAGTGGTTGTCACGCTTGAAAAGGCTTTCGAAGTCAATCCGTTCGCTCTGTTCCTCCGCCGGACGCAGCGTGCCGGCCGCCACCCAGCCTGCCAGCGGCAGCCCGCGGATATGGGCAGGCTCTGCCACCAGTTCGATTGCCCGCGACATGTTCTTGCCGCGGGTGATCAGCCCCTTGCGCTCGAGCGCCTTGAGATGGCAGACCACGCCGTTGGGTGAGCGGATTTTGAATGCTGTGCCGATCTCACGGACCGTGGGGCCGAAGCCGCGGGTGTGGATCTTGTCTCGGATGAAGGCATAGATCTCCATCTGCCGCTCGGTCGGTGCGTCGTCGCCCTCGGCGCCGGTTTCGACGGTTCGCCCCAAGGCCTTATTGCCAAGCAGGCTATTGCCCAGCAGGCCGTTCTGGAGCGAGGCCACGCTCCGCAGGGCTGCGGCCGAGGCGACGGGGCGCTTCCCGGCCGATTTGCCTGCAGCGGAGCGGGGAGAAACCTTCTTCGACGACGTTTTGCTGGCGATGGCTTTGGACATGTGTGTCGAGCGTGGAGACGCTTTCCTAGGTGTAATTTGCGGAGGTGTATTTTGAGGTGATGGATCTTGAGGTCGTGTATGATCGACGGGATTGTTGGAAATCCCCGCCATGACGGCGTAATCGGTCGTTTTCTCGTGTGGACGCCAGTATCTTACTATACGGCCGTTCATTTTCAAGTCCTCTGGCACGTCTTTTTAGGAGTGGCACCACCATGCATCACTTTTTCGGCCTTCCGAGACCTATCGGACTTGTCAGCCGTGCTTGTATTTCCAGAGTTGGATGCCTGACGGCCCTGCTGGTGGCCACGGCCGCGCTGCCGCATGTCCACGGGCAGACGGCGACCGCCGAGCCAACGGGCCAGGTGGCCAAGGCAACCGACAAGGATGCCAAGGACGACAAAGCCACCGAGAAGCAGTCCAAGAAGAAGTCGCCGGTGATCGCCCAAATCACCCTGGCTGGATCGATCCCCGACGGCGTCGGCCAAGGCGGGCTCTTGGCTGATGTGTCGCCGCATCTACACCGCCTCGTCGAGCGGCTCGACAAGGCGGCCACCGATACGCGGGTGAAGGGGGTGGTGCTGTCGATCGAGTCGCCGGCCATCGGTCGCGGACGCGCCGAGGAACTGCGGGCGGCGATCGGCCGGATCCGCAAGGCGGGCAAGCCGGTGGCCGCGCATCTCATCGGCGCGGACCCCGTGCACTATGTCGTCGCATCGGCGTGCGACACGGTGGCGATGCCGCCGGCTGCTACGCTCGAGATCACGGGCGTGCGGACAGAGGTGACCTTCTTCAAGGCGATGCTCGACAAACTCGGCGTCGATGCCGAGATCCTGCAGGTGGGAGAGTTCAAGGGGGCGGGCGAGCCGCTCACGCGGACCAGCATGAGCCCGCAACTCCGCGCCCAATATGAGCAGTTCGTGGGGGATCTCTACGAGCAGCTTGTGGAGCGGATCGCCGCCGATCGAAAGCTGCCCGTGGAGCAGGTCCGCACGCTGATCGATACCGGTGTGTTCACCCCCGAGGCGGCGGTCAAGGCAAAGCTCATTGACGCGGTGGCCTATGAGGACGAGGTGATCAGCGGCCTGGCTGGTCGGCTCAAGCTCGACGAGCCGAAGATCTCCCGGGACTATGCCGAACAGAAAATGGACAACGATTTCTCCGGCATCGGTGGGCTCGTGAAGCTCGTCGAACTGCTGTCGGGCCAGAAGCAGGCCGCGGCTGCCGGGAAGGACAAGCAGATTGCCATCATCTATCTCACGGGTGAGATCAAGGAAGGGAAGGGGAAAGACGAACTGCTCGCCGGCGGATCGGCTGGATCCGACAGCGTGATCAAGGCGATCCGCGATGCGGCGAAGGACGACAAGGTGGCTGCGATCGTGCTGCGGATCGATTCGCCTGGCGGGTCGGCGCTGGCCAGCGACTTGATCTGGCGTGAGGCCGAGCGAACGACAAAACCCGTGGTGGCGAGCCTTGGGGACACCGCAGCCAGCGGCGGCTATTACGTCGCGGTGGCAGCCGACAAGATCGTGGCGGCCCCGGGCACGCTCACCGGATCGATCGGCGTGGTGGGCGGCAAGATCGCCGTCGGCAAGGCGCTGGAAAAATATGGCGTGCATACGGACGTTGTGGCCAAGGGCCGCAACGCGGGCTGGCTCTCGATGCAGACGCCCTTTACCGAGCAGGAGCGGGAGGTGTTTCTGGCGACAATGAAGGATGTCTACAGGCTGTTCACGTCGAAGGTGGCCTCCGGCCGCAAGCTCGACATGGAAACCATCGGCAAGCTCGCCGAGGGCCGGGTCTTCACCGGTCGGATGGCGAAGGATCTCGGGCTGGTAGACCGGCTGGGCACGCTCGACGACGCCATCGACGAGGCGAAGAAGCTGGCGGGGATCGGCGCGGACGAGGCGATCGAGCGGGTGCTCCTGCCTGAGCCGCGCGGCCTCTTCGACGATCTCTTCGGTATGGCTGGCGACGCGGCCCCGGTAGCGCGGCTTGCCGGTGCCGGAACTGCCACGGGCTCGAGCTTCGCCCGCGAAGCCCTCGTGCGGGCAGCGCTGCTGGCCCGCATGGCCGGTGTGCCTGGGCTCGAAGGGTTGGCCGCCGAGGCCGACGCCCTCGTGCAGCTCTCGTCGGGCCGACCGCTCATGATGCTGCCGATGCGGGTGCGAGTGCGGTAGCGGGCGGCTGAGTCCGCCGTGATCGTTTTATTCACAAATAGCCCGGCTCTGAGGGCTGACTATCGTCGGCGGTCAGAGCCCCAGCGTGTGACGAAGCGACTGATTGATTGCGTGCATCGGTAGTGTGCTGATCACCCGGTCGATGGCTGCCTCGGCAACGGTTGCGAGGTTGTCAGTCATCACGACTGAGTCGCCCAATAGGCAAGAGGATTGCCATTCGGGCGCGTCATGTCGCACGACGACGCAGCTGGGATGACCGGCACGAAACATTCTCCCGCTGATCATGGCCACGATCACTTGCGGCAAGTCGGCTCGGAGATCGTCGGCTTGCACCACAATCGCCGGCCTCGTTTTTGCACTCTGGAGATCGGAATGCGAAAAGGGCACCCTAGCGATCGATGAGCCGGCCCACGAGCGGCCCCAGGGGCATCACGATCGTGAAATCGAGAATGCTGATGAACTGCATCGCCGCGAGCGTGAACAAGATCAGCCCCGCGCGGTCCACGCCACTCCCTTCCGGGAAGGCTGGCTCGGCTGCGGGGCTTGGGGCCACGGTGCTGCTCGCTTTCACCGCAGGGGCACCGCGGGAATGTGCGGCATCTTCGCCCTGACGGCCGAAGGGAGGCTGGCAGACCCCGCACATCGCCCTCAGCACCATCGCGGACTCTGGTAAAAAGTATTGTGTTCGGAAGCGAAAGAGGACCACCCATGACGTTGGCTGCCATGCTCGACGATGCGGCGGCGAGATATCCGCACGCCGTCGCGATCCACACCTCCACCGGGTCGCTTTCGTATGCCGATCTCGCCGATCGCGTCGCCCGGGTCGCCCACGGCTTCATGTCGTTGGGACTGACCGGCCAGGATCGCGTGGCCTTCCTGCTACCCAATGGCGTGGAACTGGCGATCTCGATCCTGGCCGCCGCGAAGGCCGGCCTCATCGCCGTGCCGCTGTCTCCCACGTTCGCCCCGCCGCAGTTGGAGTACATCCTCAGGCACAGCAGCGCCCGCATGCTCGTCACGTCGCCGGCATTGCTCAGTGCCGTGACCGCGGAGGCCCGTGATCAACTCGACGCTGTCGTGCTCTGCGGAGACGTCTCGGACGAGCCGCCCGCGGGCGCTGTGCCGTTTGGGCACCTGCTCGCCGGCCCCGCCGCGACGCCAGCGATGTCCAGGGGCCTGGCGGCGGATCCAATCGGACTGTTGGTCTACACGTCAGGGACCACGTCGCGGCCCAAGGGTGTGGCCCACACCCAGGATCGTATGACTCGCCGCGTGCGGCTGTTCATCGACGAAATGAAGCTTACGGCCGACGATGACACGCTGGCATGCGTGAGCATCGGCAGGCCGGTGTTCATGCTCGGCCAACTGATGCCGATGCTCTGTGGAGGGGGAAGCATCACGCTCCTGGAGCGTTATGACGCTGGGGCCTTTTGGCAGGCCCACGCGGTCTCGCGCCCCACGTATCTGCTCACGCCTCCCAGCCTGACGCGTGACCTTCTCGAGCACGCCTCAGCGCGGGCGGCCGATTTCAGCCGACTGCGATACTGGATCGTGGGTGGTGATACGTGCCCGGCTGCAGTCCATGCGCTCATGACGGATGTGGTGCGCAAGCCGTTGCTTGAAATGTGTGGCATGACAGAAACGGGCTTTTATTGCATCAGCCCGCCGCACGGCCCTTCCAAGCCGGGGTCGATCGGGCAGGCGATGATGGGCGTCGCGGTGCGGGTGGTGACCGAGAGCGGCGCGGACACGGCTCCGGGCGAGGTGGGACGGGTTCTCGTGCGCACCCCAGACATGATGGTCGGCTACTGGAACGACACGCTGGCCACACATCGGATGCTCAGGTCGGGCTGGCTCGACACCGAGGACCTGGCCTCGACCGACGAAGATGGCTTCCTCTGGTTCGCGGGCAGGCAGAAGGACATGATCTCACGAGGGGGGTTTAAGGTCGCACCGGCGATGGTGGAGGAGGCGATCCTCGCGCATCCCGGCGTGGCGACCGCCGCAGTGGTAGGGGCCTCGGATGAACGCGAGGGCCAGGTGCCCGTAGCGTTCTACGAACTCCGCCCAACCGC
>CANHYS010000183.1 GCA_947464585.1 Planctomycetaceae bacterium
CGGCCGGGTGCTTGCCCCGGCTGCTGGTCGTCTCGCCATTGGTGCGGGCTTTTCCTTGCCCATCGGCCAGCCCGCGCGCCGTCGTGGCGGCGGGCTTGCGCTCTGTTTCCGTATCGTCGCCCGAGGAGGCTTCCTCGCTCCCGGCAGCCGCATACCCTCCACCCGGCCGGTTCGCCTCCCGATAGCCGGCGATGAACTCCGTGCCCATCCAGCGGAAGAGGTAGTCGACCAGGCTCTTGGCCACCGGAATATCGGGGTTCTTCGTGTAGCCCCACGGCTCGAAGCGGGTGTGCGAGAACTTCTTCACATACACCTCCAGCGGCACGCCGTACTGCAGGCTCATCGAGACCGAGGTGCCGAAGGCGTCCATCAGGCCGCCAATCGTGCTGCCTTCCTTCGCCATCGTGATGAACAGCTCACCCGGCCGGCCATCGTCGTAGAGACCGACCGTGATGTAGCCCTCGTGGCCGCCCACGTTGAACTTGTGGGTGACGCTCCGCCGCGTGTCAGGCAGCCGCTCCCGCCGTGGCGAGGCAGTCGCCTTGGCCGCTGTCTTGTCGGCCGTCTTGTCACTTTCGGTGCTCGTGTTGAGCGGCTGGCTCTCCTTGGAGCCGTCGCGGTAGATCGCCAGGGCCTTGAGGCCCTGCCGCCAGCCCTCCATGTAGGCGCCGGCGATGTCGGCCGGCGTCGTTTCCCGGGGCATGTTCACCGTCTTGGAGATGGCACCGGAGATGAAGGGCTGTGCCGCCGCCATCATCTTCACATGGGCCTCCCAGGCGATGCTGCGAACGCCCAGCCGCGGCTTGAACGCACAATCAAACACCGACAGGTGCTGCTCCTTGAGGCCCGGGGCACCCTCGATCGTGTCGTTCTTGTCGACGAACGACAGGATCCCCTCGACTGCCGGACCGTCGTAGCCGAGCGTGCGAAGCGCCAGCGGCACCGTCTGGTTGACGATCTTGAGCATGCCGCCGCCGGCCAGCTGCTTGTATTTCACCAGCGCGATGTCGGGCTCGACACCGGTTGTGTCGCAGTCCATCAGGAACGAGATCGTACCGGTCGGGGCCAGCACGGTTGCCTGAGCGTTGCGGTAGCCGTGGCTCCGCCCGCCGGCCAGCACCTCGTCCCAGATCCTCCGGGCGGCATCGCGGAGATACTGCGGGCACGAGACGTCGATGGTGTCGACGGCCGTGCGGTGCATCTGCATCACGTTCAGCATCGGCTCGCGGTTGGCGGCGAAGCCCTCGAACGGCCCGACGGCGGCGGCCAATTCCGCACTCGTCCGGTTGGCCGAGCCATGCAGGATCGCCGTGATCGCCCCACACAATCCCCGGCCGGCATCGCTGTCGTAGGCCAGGCCATCAGCCATCAGCAGGCTGCCGAGGTTTGAGTAGCCCAGGCCCAGCGGGCGGAAGAGGTGGCTGTTGCGGGCGATTCGCGCGGTCGGGTAGCTGGCATGGTCGACCAGGATCTCCTGGGCGACAAAGAAGATCCGGCAGGCCGCGGCAAACCGCTCGACGTCGAACACACCGTCTGGCTTGCGGAACTTCATCAGGTTGATGCTGGCCAGATTGCAGGCCGTGTCGTCCAGGAACATGTATTCGGAGCACGGGTTGCTGGCGTTGATCCGGCCCGAGTTGGGGCAGGTGTGCCAGCGGTTGATCGTCGTGTCGTATTGCACGCCGGGATCGCCGCACTGCCAGGCGCACTCGCTCATCCGCTTCATCACGTCGCGGGCCTTGAAGCTGGGGCCGGCCTTCGATGGGTCGGTCACCCAGCGGGTGGTCCAGGTGTCGTCGCGGTCGGCGGCCTCCATGAAGTCGTCGGTGAGCCGGACGGAGAGGTTCGCGTTCTGGAAGAGGATCGAGCTGTAGGCTTCACCGTTGAAGTTTGAGTCGTAGCCCCCCTTCTCGATGAGGACGCGGGCCTTGTTCTCTTCCTTCGCCTTGCACTCGATGAATTCCATGATGTCGGGATGCGTCACCTTCAGCGACTGCATCTTGGCGGCACGGCGGGTCTTGCCGCCGCTCTTCACCACCGCGGCCACCTGGTCGTAGACCCGCATGAAAGAGAGCGGGCCGGAGGGCTTGCCGCCACCGGCGAGCTTCTCCCGCTGACTGCGGAGCGTGGAGAGGTCGGTGCCGGTGCCGGAGCCGAACTTGAAGAGCATGGCCTCGCTCCGCGCGAGCTCCATGATGTCTTCCATGTTGTCCTTGACGCTCTGGATGAAGCAGGCACTGCCCTGGGGATACTCGTAGGGGTTGTCGGGTATCACGACATCGCGCTTGGCTTCGTCCCACCGCCAGTTGCAGGGGGCGCCCTTCACCCCGTACTGATGGAACAGACCGACATTGAACCAGACAGGCGAATTGAACGCACCGTGCTGGTGCACGCAGAGCCAGGAGAGGTCGCGGTAGAAGTTCTCGCCGTCTTGCTGTGTCTTGAAGTAGCCGTCGGCGATGCCCCAGTCGGCAATCGTGCGGGCGACGCGGTGCACGAGCTGTTTCACCGAGTGCTCGCGCTCGGGCGTGTGGATTTCACCGTAAAAATACTTGCTGACCACGACGTTGGTCGCCAACTGGCTCCAGGCGGCGGGAATCTCACACGCCGGCTGCTCGAAGAGCACCTTGCCGTCCTCTCCCTTGATGGCGGCCGTGCGGAGCTCCCATTCGGTGGTGTCGAACGGGCTTTCGGCGTCGAGGGGGCAGAAGGTGGGGTGCATCTCCAGGGGCGTACGACCCTCCTGCCGCCCGTCATGAGATGGGTCGGACCGAAGCTGTCCGGTGGCGGTGGCGGAACCGGCGAGCGTGGCGGAGGCGTCGAATGCGGCCATTGGAAAGGGGCTCCTGACGAGAAATGGGGACAGGTGTCTAAAGTATACTTCCGTATAGATAACTTACCAGCCAGTATCGGCCGGCAGCGGGGCGATTCTGAACCGATCAACCGGTGAGCAGGCCCCGGCTTACCGGACGGGGATCGCGACGACGAGAAAGCAGGTCCTTCTGCATGCTATCGCAAGATGTAGTGGTAGGGACGGTGGCGACCACTTCCTGTGGGCCGGGGCGTGAATATAGTGTGAGCGTTTTGGGCGTCAAGCGACTTTTTTTTGGGGGTGCGATTGCCCCCAAAAATGGGGCTTTTGTGACCGCCGAAACCCCACCAGGCAAAATAGCGAGAACCACCCACAGTGGGGGTGGTTGTGAGGCGGCGGAACAGGATCGCTCCGGCCCCTGGCCATGCTGGTAGGCAGACAGGGGAGTGGCTGGCCCGGACGCCCCGCCGCAGGTGGACTCCGCTAGACTTCGCCCGCACCGCTCACCGCCACTCCACACCCCTTCCTTTCAAGAGGAGATCCCATCATGAATCCCCGCAGCATTGCCCCGCGGTCGCTCGATGGCGGCCGTATTCTCGTGCTCGTCGGTGACGACTATGAGGATCTGGAACTCTGGTATCCCAAACTCCGCCTGGAGGAGGCAGGGGGCCACGTCACCGTGGCCGGCTCGCTACAGGGCCGCACGTATGTGGGAAAAAACGGCTATCCGTGCACGAGCGACGCGGCGATCAGTGACATGGAAGCGAGCGACTTTCAGGGGGTCGTGCTCCCCGGCGGCTGGATGCCCGACAAGCTCCGTCGCGACGAGAAGGTGCTCGACCTCGTGCGGGAGTTTGCCGCCCACGGCAAGCTCGTGGCGGCGATCTGCCACGGCGGCTGGATTGCCATTTCGGCGGGTGTGTATCGCGGCGTGAGGGTGACCGGCAGCCCCGGAATCAAGGACGACCTGATGAATGCCGGCGCGATCTGGGAGGATTCGCCGGTGGTCGTCGACCGCCACTTTGTTTCCAGTCGCAAACCGGCCGACCTGCCGGCTTTTATGGCGGCGATCGTGGAGCACTTGGCGGCGGTGGCCGTGGTATAGCCGCATGGGCACGGTAGAATAGGGTTGTGAGCAAACCTGAAGCCGGATCGATTGACGCCCTGAAGAGCCTCGTCCGCGGGGCGGGGTTGCGGTGTACTGCAGCCCGGCTGGCGGTGTTGGAACACATGCTCACCGCCCCAGGGCCCCAGACGCACGCGGAGGTGTCGGCGACGCTCGACCATCGCGGCTTCGACCGGGCGACCATCTACCGCAATCTCACCGAACTCACCGAGGCGAAGCTCGTCACGCGGGTCGACCTGGGAGACCACGTCTGGCGGTTCGAGGCGAAGCGCCACGGAGGTGGCGATGGCCATGGCCACGGCGGTGATCATCCGCACTTCGTCTGCACCAGCTGTGGCGAGGTGTCGTGTCTGGATGACGTGAATGTCGCGATCACCCAGCGGCCCGGGGCGAAGAAGCCGGCTGCTGCTGAGAGCGGCACCTCGGGAACGAAGCCGGTGAAAAAGTCGGCGCCAGGTGCCGGCAAGCGGCAGGGGATTCCCGCGGTGACCGAGGTGCTGCTCAAGGGCACCTGCGGCAACTGCGAGTGAGCGTGGCCCTTGCGAAGCAGGTCGTCGGGGGCGAGGATGCGCGGACTCAAACGCCGGCCTTCCCATCCTTTTTCTGACGTGCCCGCCCATGCCCCGCTCTTCCGCGGCCAAGCCGCAGACCACCACCGGCACGCTGCAGATCGGCGACCAGTGGAATGCGATCAACATCATCGCCCATTCGCAGACCCACCCGCTCAAGGCGATCTGCGAACTGACCGAAAACGCAATCGATGCCGGCGCCACGCATGTCCACATCCTCCGCCGGCGGCACAAGGGCGACGTCTATCTGGAGGTTGTCGACAACGGCCGGGGCGTCGCCCCAGACGAGGATGGCAACCCCGACTTCCTTCGGATCGCCACCCACCTGTGCGACTCGATGAAGCGGCATCTCGACGCCCAGCACCGTCAGGGAGTGCATGGTGAATTCGGCATCGGCCTGCTCAGCTTCTGGAGCCTCGGCAGCGAACTTCGGATGATCGCCGGCGGTCCGGCGGGCGTGCTCCACGAACTGGAACTGACGCGGGGTGGCCGCACCTACACGATCCGACCGGTCCGCGGCCAGTTGCCCACCGGTGGCACGCGGGTGATCGTCGGCCCGCTGATCGAGGCCACGAAGAAGCTCGTGACCGGCGAGAAGGTGGCCCGTTACCTTTCGGCCGAACTCCGCGACCGGATCCGCAACACGGGCGTGAAGATCGAGGTGGTCGACCGCGTGTCGCGGAGCGAGCAGCTCGTGACGCCACGGGAGTTCGACGGCGAGCGGCTGGAGATTCCTCGGCGGTGCAAGACCCCGCTTGGCGACGTGCACGTGGAACTCTACATGCGGTGCGAGTCGAGCCAGCCCGATGCGGCGATCGCGCTATGTAAGGATGGCACGCGGGTGCTCAGGGATGTCTGCGAGCTGCTCCCCTTCCAGCATGCGCCCTGGAACGACGGACGGCTCGAGGGACTGCTCGATTTTGATCCGCTCCTGCTCGCCCCCGGTACCCGTTCAGGGATCATCGCCGACGAGGCGTTCGACGCATTCGTCGCGGCCGCCACGGCGCTTGAGCCGGAGATTCTTGCGGCGCTCGAGCAACGGGAGCAGGCGGAGACCGACCGGGCCAGCCGGCAGATTCTCAAGCAGGTGCACAAGGCGTTTGTGACCGCGCTCTCCGACCTGCCCTCGGCCGACTA
>CANHYS010000184.1 GCA_947464585.1 Planctomycetaceae bacterium
CCGCGGCGGCACGTTCTGCCGCGACCGGATCTCGCGGATCGCCGCGACGACTCCCAGGAACGTGCCAAACTGTTTCTCGGTGCGGTCGTCGATCCACTCGGCCGGCGGTTCAGGCCAGCGGGCCACCATGATCGATGGCGCGAGGTCGCCCGCATCCCACGGCATCCGCCGCCGGCCCGCCGCCTCGCGGAGATGCTGCCAGATCTCCTCCGTGACGAACGGCATGATCGGATGGAGCAGTCGCAGGATCGTGTCGAGTCCGAGCAGCAGCATCGACTGTGCCTGCGTTCGCAGGGCCGGATCCGCCAACCGCGACTTGCAGAGTTCGAGATAGGCACTGCAGAACTCGTCCCAGGCAAACGCATAGAGGATCCGCGCCGCCTCGGCAAACTTGTATTCGTCGATCGCCTTGGTCGCGTCCCGGGTCACGCTGGCCAGCCTGCTGGCCAGCCAGCGGTCCTCGAGTGCGGCAAAACTGCCACACCCGCCCGACAGATCCTGTCCCTGGAAGTCTTCCAGGTTCATGAGCACGAACCGTGTGGCGTTCCAGAGCTTGTTCGAGAAATTCCGGCCCGACTCAAACCGCTCGCTGAGCGCCGGACCGCGGGGCAGGGCGAGATCGGCGGGGCTGCTCGCCCACTGCGTGCGGAACGCTGCTTTGCACTTCGGGCATTCGATCCGTGGCAGCATCCGGTTCTGCACCGTCTGTTCGATCCGCGCGGAGCACCCAGGGCACTGAAACTCCACCGGCATCCGCACGTCCTGCGTCTCGGTCGCCATGCTCACCATGCCAAACCGCAGCGCGTCGGCGCCGAGGGCCTCGATCACGTCGAGCGGGTCGACGCCGTTGCCTTTGCTCTTGCTCATCGTCTCGCCGTAGCGATCAAGGATCTTGGGATGGATGGCAACATCGCTGAAGGGAATCTTCCCGGTGTCGAACAGCCCCATGATCACCATACGGGCTACCCAGAGCGTGATGATGTCGCGGCTGGTGACGAGCGTGGTCGTGGGATAGAAGCAGTCGAGCTCCGCCGTCTGTGCGGGCCAGCCGAGCGTGGAGTGCGGCCAGAGCGCCGACGAGAACCAGGTGTCGAGGGTGTCGGGATCGCGGACGAGCGGTTTTCCCGCCACGGCGTCGGCGCCGAGCGACTCGTCCGACGAGCAGACATGCCAGCCAGTGCCGCCGTCGGACTTCCACGACACGGTCTGCCGACCCGCAAACGATTTCTGAAGATCGGCCTCCGCCACGCCCTCGACGTGCCAGATCGGGATCCGGTGGCCCCACCAGAGCTGCCGGCTCACCGGCCAGTCGCGTTTCTCGCCGAGCCAGTCCAGATAGCTCTTCGCGTAGCGGTCGGGCACGATCCGAATCTTGCCTCGAGTGACGGCGTCGAGCGCGGGCTGCGCGATCTCGTTCATGCGGATGAACCACTGATCGGCCAAGAACGGCTCGATCGGCGTCTTCGACCGGTCGGAGTGTGCCAGGTCGATGACCCGGTCCTCCACCTGCACAAGCTGGCCGGCCGCCTCGAGGTCGGCCACCACCCGCGTGCGGGCCTTCATCATGGCGAGGCCGGTGTAGGGACCAGCCTCGGCGTTGAGCGTGCCGTCGGGCTTCAAGATGTTGATCATCGGCAACTTCTGCCGCAGGCCGACGTCGTAGTCGTTGGGGTCGTGCGCCGGCGTGATCTTCACGCAGCCGGAGCCCATTTCGGGCTTGGCCCATTCATCAGCCACGAGCGGAATCGCACGGCCGAGCAGCGGGAGCCGCACCTGCCGGCCATCCTTCGCCATTGCCGCGAGAGTTTCGAGTACCGGCAATAAGTCGCGGCGGCGCACCTCAAGGTCTTCGATTGCACGGTCGATGTCGGCATGCTCCTTGGCCGGCGCGGCGGCACGTTTTTCGCGGAGGGACTTCTCCGCCTCGGCAATCGCCTCGGCCGGAGCCGGATGCACGGCCACGGCGGTGTCGCCGAGCAAGGTCTCGGGACGCGTCGTGGCCACCGTCACGCTTGTCGGCTCCCCAGCCTTCGCGTCGATGACGTCATAGCGGATGTGCCAGAAGTGGCCCTTCACCTGCTCGTGAAACACCTCGTCGTCACTGACGGCGGTCTGCAGGAACGTGTCCCAGTTGACGAGCCGCTTGCCGCGGCGGACGAGGCCCTTCTCAAAGAGCCGGAAGAACGCCTCGCGGACGGCCCGGGCACACTGGTCGTCGAGCGTGAACCGCACCCGATCCCAGTCGCAACTGGCGCCCATGTCGCGGAGCTGCCCGAGGATCCGCTTCTCATACTGTTCCTTCCAGGCCCAGATCCTCTCGACGAGCTTTTCGCGGCCGAGGTCGTGCCGGGAGAGTTTTTCCTCCTCGAGCAGACGGCGTTCGACGACCGCCTGCGTGGCGATGCCGGCATGGTCGGTGCCCGGCATCCAGAGCGTGTTGTAGCCCTGCATCCGTCGCGTGCGGACGAGCAGATCCTGCAGGCTGTTGTTGAGGGCATGGCCGAGGTGGAGGGCGCCGGTGACATTCGGCGGCGGGATGACGATCGAGAAGGTTTTTCCCTTGCGAGCGCCCTGGCTGGCACCGGCGGCCGGTGGTTCGGCGTGCCAGTAGCGGCCGGTGTCCCAGAGCGTGCGGCAGCGGGCCTGGGCGGCGGCGTGGTCGTATTGCTTCGGCAGTTCGTGCATGGTTTGGCGTTTCTTTCAGGGACCGTGATCGGGGATCGCAAAATGTAGCGGAAAACCGACGTCTGCCGCCATGGGAAGACGCCTACCCGGGAGACGCACCGGCGTGCGGGCTGCTGGCCGTCTGGATGCTGCCGCGACGGCCGTGAGAAGGCCTCGTCTTCCACGTTCCCTACTCCAAGAGCGACGATGGATCGGAGGCGGCCACGAAACCAAGGGAGAAAGCATGACGCTCGTCCGTTCGAGATGTGTGTTCGCGATCGGATGGCTCCTCATGCTTGGTGCCGCGTCAGACACCGCACGAGCCCATCCGTGGCACCGCCATCGGCGTGACGACCACCACGCTACTCAGCCAAAGGTCCCTCCGGCGGTCGCCCCCCGCTTTCTGCTCACGGCCAATGCCAAGCCCAAGCGGGCGGCCTACACCGACATCGTGAGGGCCTTCGAGCCCTTCGTCGACCTGAAGGCAATCTCCGTCCGCAGCGACGACCGATATTTCTATGTTGAGAGCAACGGCATCCCCGATCATCCGCTGATGGTCGGCATCCGGGCGTGGCAGCAGCAGGTGCCGCTGCCGCAGAAATACACCGGCGACAACGCCTGGCAGATCCCGCTCGAGCCGGTGCCGGCAGCCAACCCGCTGACGACGAAAGACAGGTTTCTGCGAGGGGCGATCGCGCTGGCGGTCAACGGCGTGCCGATTTTCAATCCGCTCAACAACCGCGGTGAAGACGCCTTCTTGATCGGCGAACTCGACGACTACGGCGGCCACTGCGGGCGGGCCGACGACTATCACTACCACATCGCGCCGGTGCACCTGGAGAAGCAGGTCGGCAAGGGGATGCCGATCGCCTACGCGCTCGACGGCTATCCGATCTACGGCTACACAGAGCCCGACGGCTCACCCGTGAATGGACTCGACCGGTTCAACGGCCATGAGGATGCCGACGGCGCCTACCACTACCACGCCACGAAGACGTATCCGTATCTGAACGGCGGGTTTCACGGGGCGGTGACGGAGCGTGACGGCCAGGTCGATCCGCAGCCACGGGCCGAACCGGTGCGGCCATCACTCCAGCCGCTCCGCGGGGCGACGATCGTGGGCTATGCGTCGCCTACGCCCACCAGCCACCGGCTCACCTACGAGGTCGGCGGCCGCCAGGGTTTGGTTGACTACAAGGTGAACGGTGACGGCACGCTGGTGTTTGACTCCACCGATCCGTCGGGCAAGAAGACCACGGAAACCTATGCGCCCCGCGGCCGCGGCCCGGGTGGACGGGGCGGGCCAGGGCCTCGCGGAGAGGGTGGTCGGGGGCCACGCCGGCCGGGTGACGATCGTCCGCCGCCTGACCGTCCCGACGACCGCCCGTCACCGCCGCAGTCCGGCGCCAATCGGACCGACGGTCGCGACCGGGGCGGAGCATCCGCGAAGGCGTCGGGAACAGAAACCCTCACCGTCACGAGCTCAGCCATCGGTGCCGACGGCAATCTTCCAGCGGAGTTCACCTGCGACGGTGCCGGCGCATCGCCGCCGCTGGAATGGCAGGCCGGCCCTCCCGGCACGAAGTCGTATGCCATCGCCCTCTGGCACGAGGCGCCGGATCGTGTGAAGTCGTACTGGGTCGTTTACGGCATTCCTGGGAATAGCACGCAGTTGGCGAAAAACTCCAGAAACGTCGGCACGACGGGCCTCAACGACAAACGTCGCGCGGAGTATGACCCGATGTGTTCCAAGGGGCCGGGCGTGAAGACGTATCACGTCACCGTCTACGCGCTCTCGGCGGTGCCGACACTCCGCGCGAACGCCGCCACGCGGGACGCCTTGCTCGAGGCGATCAAGGAGATCACGCTCGCCGAGGGCACGCTCACCTACACCTACGAGCGCGGAGCCAGGCAATGACCAGCGGATTCAGTCAATTGGCAGAAAGACCCACAGCGACGGGCGCCCACAGTTGCAATGCACAGCCCGGCCCAAGAGACCGAGGCCGGCGATGCTCATGAAGACAGCGGAACGAGCGGCATCCCAGTAGCCCTTCACACCGGCGGCACGGGGGCCGCGGAGCCGCGACTGGACGCTCGGCACCGGATGGAAGATCACCTCGATAAAAGGGCCTCTCTGCCGCTCACGATCTTGGAGGTCGTCGAGCATCTCGATCGTCCTTGCCAGCGACTCGTAACTGCAGCCGGACGCCAACAGGTTCTGGTCCACCTCCCCCACGCCGCGGCGGCTGGGAGTGGGAAGCGTGAGCAGGCCCAGAAACGACCATAGAGTGAATACGAGGCTATAGCTCACGATCCCCTCGGCCGTGGCCAGCCGGCGATCCCCAACCATTGCTGCCGCCAAGACGATGCCGAGGACCGTAAAGCCTAAGGCCAACATCCGACCTCTCCACCACTCCCCGGTCTGTACCGCCATCTGCCGCCGCCGCACCGCTACGGCGAAAGCCTCGGGATCGAGGGCCTCACGCCACCGCATCGGCAGCAGTTGCATTCGCGGATGCAGCACACCCACGACCGCGCCAGTGAAACCCTCATCGTCGGATTCGCCCATGAAGGTCGGCAGCATGGTCGAACTCTGCTCGTGGTCCCGGAGCCGTTGGTCGTCGGCTCGTGGCAAACTGGGCGTGACTTCGAGCCGTGCCATCGCCGTAGCCAACGCAATCCGTCCCCAGAGCGACGCGAGCATGATTGCTGAACCTGCCGTGATCACCCCCAGCACTCCTCCGGCTCTGCCCGCGATGAGCAGCACACACGCCGATACAAAAAAGAGGGTGGAGTGAACACTTACTCCCCGTGCGAGCCTTGCCAAGAACAGCCGCATCGACGGATGCCGCCGCCCGTACCACTTCGGCAGCAAGTAGCCGCCGAAGAGATCGAAGGGAATGTGCAGGGCCGCGTATGCCAGCACGAAGCCGGCCAGCCCCATCACCTCCC
>CANHYS010000185.1 GCA_947464585.1 Planctomycetaceae bacterium
AATCATCGCCATCGACACCGGGCTGCCGCCCGCGGCAGCCACTGCGACCACAGGCACACCCGCCGCCGCCGAGCCAGCCGCAGGAAAGCCGCCTCGCCGCCCCTTGCCTGACAGACGAAAGCCGGCGACCGACAAGCAGACCTTTTCTCTGCAGGTGGCGGCACCGCTGGAGGAACTTCTCACGGTGATCGCCACACGACTGGGCCTCAAGCTCGACCTCGATCGCGAGTCACTCACCCGAGCCGGCATCGCCCCGAGAGAGATCGTGCGGGCAACCGTCAAGGATGCAACTCGCGACGAACTGCTCGACGCCATCCTCAGCCCACTCACGCTCCAGTGGACGATCAACGACGACACGCTGCGGGTGTTTGGGCGTTAGCTGTCTGCACGAAAAACATCGCATCGTGCCGCCACGACAGGCGGATGCCTGTCCTCAACAAGCCTCTTGGCGGGGCTCCGCCCGCTGGCGAGGGCCGGGCATCGTGCCCGGCAGTCCCTGCGC
Organism: Planctomycetaceae bacterium; assembly: GCA_947464585.1. The sequence continues at coordinate 503 of CANHYS010000185.1, forward strand.
ATTCGGCGGGACGAGCCTCATTCCTAACGGCTGCGGCTCGCGGGATCCTGACCGGCCATGCGGCGGGCGGCCTCGAGATTCTGCCGCACAGCCTTGTCGCCCGGACTGATCCCCAGCGCCGTCTCGTAGGATTCGATCGCCTCGCGATACCTTCCCTGCCTCGCCTGTGCCACGCCGCGGTTTGCCCAGGCCCTGGCATCCTTGGGCTTCTGCCGGATGGCCTGATTGAAGTCGAACTCCGCCTTGCGGGGCTCGTCGGCAGCCAGATAGGCGAGCCCACGGTTGAGATAGGCCAGCATGCAGCCCCGGTCGCGTCGAATGGCGGAGGCATAGGCATTGATCGCCTCCAGTGGGCGTTCGAGTTCGACGAGCGTGAGGCCCCGCCAAAGTTCCGGCCGCGGATCATCGTAGGACATGCCAGCGGCCTCCTCGAAGTCTTCCAGCGCGATGCCATACAAGCCGAGGTGAAACCAGGCGATGCCGCGCCGAAGGAAGAGCTCCGGCTCCTGCGGATCGATCTCGATTCCCTTCGAGCACGATTCGACCGATCCCCGGAAGTCTCCCAGCCGCCGCTGCACCACTCCCAACGCCAGGTGGGCAATCATCAGGTTGGGCTCCAGCTTCACGACCTCGAGGAGCATGTCGCGGGCCTCGTCAAACTTGCCCTGCCGTTCGAGCCGTTCCGCTTCGATCAGCTTTTTCTCTCCATCGGTGGGCTCTCGCCGCGATTCTTCGTCGCCCTCGTCAAAGCCAAACATGCGCTCGCGTGGCAGCGGAGCGGCGCCGCCCTCCCCGCGGACGTCCAGATCCCGATCGCGATCCATGTCGCGATTGCGCCCCCGGTCCAGATCGCGATCCATGTCGCGATCGCGGTCCCGGGAAAATGGCCGGGCCTCCCGGCGCGGCGCGGTCTCCCTGCGTTCGGCCGGCTCCCCGGGAACGGTGGTCTCCGGGAAGGGCACGGGCAGCTTGGGCGCTGGCTTGGGCGCAGCACGCGGTTGCGGTGCGGGGGCCGCGGCCGGTGGCCGCGACGGTGCCTTCCCCGTGCCAAACGGATTGAGTTCATCGGCAAACGGATCGTCCGGCTGCAGCCGTGCGGCCACGGCGGGTGGGCCGACGAAGGCGATGAGGGCGACCGCCAGGGCGATCCCCTGCGCACAACGGGCTGTGGTCGTGGAGTACATGACGTTCACCCAGAGAGCATCGTCCACCGGCACCATGCCCGGCGAGCGCACGCGGCAGGGACTGCTCCAGCCCTACACCTGCTGCGACCCGATCAATCCTCCCAGCCGCTCCTCGATGCCCTCGCGGATGCGACGGCTGAACAAGGCCGCCATACCCGGAACCTCCAGGGCGACGACCAGTTCCTCGATCATGATGTCGACGGTGCCGTCGAACTTCATCCCGCTGACGGTCAGGAGCACGCGAAGGCGGTCCTCTCCCTCCCACGAAGCTTCGATATCTCCCACGACAGCGGCATATTCATCCCGCGCCCTGACGAGCGCCGTATCGAGCCGGCGACGGACTTCATCCCGCTCAAGCGAGTGCGGCACCCGAACTTCGATCGATTTCACGGCTGGTCTCCTGCATATCCAAGGGTTTGGAAGGCGATTCCGAAGGCTACCACGGTCGGGCTTTCCCTCGTTCAGAACTCACTGTCAAGCGCGACTCAGGCTGACGGCACTGCGGACAAGCCCGGCCTGCACCGCACCATCCCGGCCATTGAAGCATACAGCCGACCGCAACGCGACCACATCGGGCCGAAGGTCCCATGCAGACTGGATTTCCGTCGGGGCGAGGCGACCAGCCACGGCCACCTGCAGCCGCGCGGCCCGTGCGGCTGCCACCCACGTTGCCGGCATCCCCGGCGGACAGCAGGCGAACAGCCCCCCGGCGGTTTTGTCGAACGTGTCGATCAGCAGCACCGGACAGTTGAGCCCGGCCGCGGCGGCGATCACCTCGGGAGGTGACGGCGCCCCGGCCCGCTGCCAATCGGCGTAGGCCACCGCCACACGTTCGCTGCCGGCCGGCAGCGACTCAAATACTGCCAACAGGCGCCGCTGCCAGTCGGTCCCCGCCCCGCCGGCCAGGCCGATCTTCACGGCGGCGGGCGGCACCGCAGAGCCCTCCAACAGTGCCAGCATGCGGTCGAGCCGGCGGCGAATCGACCCGGCGACTGATTCGTCCGCTGCCTCACCCTCCAGTTCGCCACAGGCCATCGTCCACGGCCGACGTCTGCCCACCACCCGGGCCACCGCGGCGATCGCCTCCGGCTCCGCGGCACCGAGCGGACCATGCCGCGGCTCCTTGACGTCGATGATCGCGGCGCCGCCATCCAGCGCCTCGGCCGCCTCGGCGGCGTTCCGCACGCTCACGAGCAGGCCCCGCCAGTTCACGGCCCGACTCCCACCGACTGGCCTTCGGGCGTCTGCCCCTCGGACGGTGGCCCATTGGCCAGCGTCCGCTTGGCGTCGACGAGCTGACGGCTGAGTCGCCGGGCAAGGTCCGCCGACAGCGGCTCGCACCAGCGGCCGTCGAACACCACATACCCGTCGTCCCACGTGCCCCAAGGCGTGAAGGTCGCTCGCTTGGAAAAGTCGGCGGCGCGTTCCGCCAGTCGCATCACCAGCGTGTTCACCCGGAAGGCCGCGTGGTCGCCACAGGTCAGCTCGCCGCTGCGGTCGATTGGATTCGACCCTTGAAAAAAGCACTCCACCGCGTCGAGCGGCACGTCCTCGACGGTGGTTGGCGACAGCCTGACCCGCAGGCAGCCGCCCACGCGTTCGAGCCGCGGCCGCGCCGCGGCGTACGCCAACACACCGACGATCCCGGCCGCCATGCCGCAGAATGGCACCGCCACCAGCAGGAAGGAGGGGAGCGACGACGCGCTCAGGGCCAGCGCCACGATGAGCCCGCCTGCCACGACGGCCGCCACCAACGCCAGCCACGCCACGGGACGGAGATTGCCCCGCAGCCAGATCGCGCTGGTTTCACCACGCTCGTTCGTCATTGTGCTTTCACGATCCCAGCCGGTTTCATACCATTCCCGCGGCGGATTCCACTGGAGCCAGTTCTACATCATGCGCGACGCGACACCCTCGCACCCGACCGCCCCGATTTCCTCAGCCTCATCGGCGTCTTCCGGAACGCTTGCCGGGATCGCCGCCCTTCTGGTGGCCTACGCCGCTGCGGCCGCCTTCGGCTGGCCGCAACATGGTCGTGATTTGCTGGTGCAGGCACAAGCGACCCCACACGCCGCCCACGAGCCAGCCGCCCACGACGGAGCCCATGCACCTGCTGCCGGCGACGCAGGTGGCATCAGCACCTCCCCGCCGACGCTCACAGTGCTGCCTTTCGCGCTCTTGCTTGCCGCCATCGCGATCCTGCCGCTCACGGCGCACCTGTCGCACTGGTGGGAGCACAATTCCAGCAAACTGCTGGTGGCCGGCGGGCTGGCGCTGGTCACGCTGGGCTACTACGCCTTCATGCACCGGCATCCGGTCGACCTCCACTTCCCGACACACGGCATCGTCGCGCCGGCCCCGGCCGGTCCGTCGTGGGGCGTGGCCGGCGCCGTCCTCACCAACGCGATGATGGCGGAATACGTGCCATTCATCGTGCTCCTCTTCGCGCTCTACTGCATTACCGGCGGCGTGCGGATCGAAGGCGATCTGGAGGCCACACCCACCGTCAACACCGCATTTCTCGGTGTCGGTGCCCTCGCCGCCAGTTTCATTGGCACGACTGGTGCCGCCATGCTGCTCGTGCGGCCGCTTCTGGAAACCAACCGCGAGCGGCGGATCGTGGCCCACACGGTCGTGTTCTTCATCTTCCTTGTCTGCAACTGCGGCGGCTGCCTGCTGCCGATCGGCGATCCGCCACTGTTTCTCGGCTATCTCGAGGGCGTCGATTTCCTCTGGACGCTGTCGCTCTGGAAGCCTTGGCTCGTCACCAACAGCCTGCTGCTGGCAGTCTACTGGCTCTGGGACACGTTCTACGCCCACCCCCGCGAACGCGCCAGCGACATCCAGCGCGACGTCCGCACGGCCGGCCCACTGAAGATCAGCGGCCTCTGGCCCAACGCCCTGCTGATGGCCGGCGTCATCGCCGCGGTGGCAGTGCTCGACCCAGCCAAGGCCGTGCCCGGCACGAACTGGCACCCCTGGATATTTCTCCGTGAGGCGGTGCTGCTGACGCTCGTGGCCCTGTCGCTGGCCCTCGGCTCGAGCGAGATACGCACGCGCAATGGCTTCACGTACGGGGCGATACTGGAAGTGGCCGCGCTCTTCCTGGGCATCTTCGTCTGCATGCAGCCGGCTCTGGCGTTGCTGCACGAGCATGGTGCCAGCCTCGGCATCCATTCGCCGCGGGCGTTCTTCTGGGCGACCGGGGCCCTCTCGAGCGTCCTCGACAACGCCCCGACCTACCTCGTCTTTTTCAAGGCCGCCCAGGCGCTGCCCGCAGACGGCGCCACCATGGCGGGCGTTGACGTCGGTCGGCTGGCCGCCGTCAGTCTGGGGGCGGTGTTCCTTGGGGCGATGACCTACATCGGCAACGGGCCAAATTTCATGGTGAAGGCAATTGCCGAGCAATCCGGCGTGAAGATGCCGAGTTTCTTCGGCTATTGTGTATACAGCTTTGGCGTGCTCCTGCCGGTCTTCATCCTGGTCTCCCTGCTGTTTCTGTAAATAGACTCTGAACTGCCTCTGAAGTGCCGGCGGCTGCCCTGCCCGCCCGGCGGCTCGCACCACCCCGGCATCAAACCGCGTGACTCAAGCCCACTCTTCCGCAGACGGATACGATCTGATCACGACCGAGTCGCAACTCGGGGCCCTCGTCGACCGGCTCGCCGCCCACTCCCACGTCGCCTTCGACACAGAATTCGTGTCGGAACACACGTACCGCAGCCAGCTCTGCCTGATCCAGGTTGCGGCGCCCGACACGCTCGCGGTGATCGACACGCTCAAGGTGAGGGAACTCGACCCGTTCTGGCGGCTGCTCACCGAGCCCGGCCGCACCACGGTCGTGCATGCCGGCCGTGAGGAAATGGGATTCATCCTGCAGGCGATCAAGGCCCGCCCATCGTCGC
>CANHYS010000186.1 GCA_947464585.1 Planctomycetaceae bacterium
CAGGAGGACGACGGCGACGGCCGGACGACCGAAGGCCCAGTCCAGCCCGATCTGATCCTGGCCTGCCGCAAACGCGACCGTGAATACCGCGTGCGGGCTGTGTCGACGCGGGAGGCGAGGGCCTCGGGCGTCGAGGAGCGACTCACGGCGCTGCTCTGGAGCGGAGGTGCCGCATGACCGCAGCCACTTCTCGTAACCACGTTCACCCCAGCCTCGCCGCCTCGCGTGCCATGGCGTTCGCGCTCGTGGTGGCGGCGCTCGCCTCCACCGGAGCCGCCTGTCCACAGGCCATCCGGGGCTATCAGGTGGGCACGATGCCGCTCCCGCGCACGCTGCCGGCGCAGCCCACGCTCGACCAGATCATCGCCACAGTCCACGACAACACGCAGCGGGTGCGGAGCTACATGGCACCGCAGGCGGTGCTGATCGTTCCCGGCGTGCCGCGGCTGTCGGCGCAGGTGGCCTGCGAGCCGCCCCGACGTTTCCGCCTCCGCGCCCAGACCGCCGTCACCGGCAGCGAACTCGACATCGGCAGCAACGACGACCTCTTCTGGCTCTGGATCCGCCGCCATCAGCCGCCGATGATGCTCCACTGCCGCCACGATCAATACGATCAGTCATCAGCCCGGCGTCTCCTCCCCATCCGCGCTGATTGGATGCCCGAACTTTTGGGGCTCGTGAACTTCCGCCCCGAGGACCGCCACGAAGGGCCGGTGCCGTTGCCCGATGGCCGGCTCGAAATCCGCAGCCGCATCACGCAGGCAACGGGAGCGGCAGCTGGGGCTGACGGAGAGCTGCTCAAGTCGACCATCCTCGACGGCACCACGGGACTCGTGATCGAGCAGCACCTGTTCACGGCCACGGGCGAACGGCTGGCCAGCTGCCGCACCACGAAGCACCGCGTCGACCCGCAGTCGGGGGCGGCCCTGCCGCGATTCGTGGAGGTGTCGTGGCCGGCGTCGGGGATCGAGTTCCAATTGGAACTGGCGGCCATCTCGACGAATATGCCGTCGACCGATCCCGGCCAACTCTGGCAGATGCCGTCCTACGAGGGCTACACGCCGGTGGATCTCGCCGATCCATCGGTGGTGATCAGTCCCGTTCCGCCTCGGTGAGCAGTGAGCCGGGGGCACGGCCCATCCGCTTCTGCTCCTCGGCCTGAAGCTTCATCTTCTGCCGCGCCCGCGCCAGCGCCGGGCCGATCGATCCCAGCGGCATGCCGGTGAGCCGGCTGATCTCACCGTAGCTGCGTGCCTCCAGATGATGCAGCCGCACCAGTCTGGCCTCGGTCTCCTCGAGCCCGCGGAGCATCAATTCCACCTCTTCGCGGTCTGCCACCAGCGTCTGGCCGTCGTTGCTCTGCACAGCCGCGTGCCCATCGACGAGCTGACGTCGACCGTGGTTTTTCTCAGCGAGTCTGGCCAGGCCGCGGACGGCAACCCGCCGGGCCACCACCGCCAGATAGGTCGCCAGGCTCGACCGCCCCGCAAAGCCGCGGAGCACCGCGGCATCGTTGTGCAGAATTTCGAGCAGGATGTCCGCCAGCAGGTCATCGCGATCGGCCGGCGTCAGGGACATCTGTCGCTGGGCAGCGGTGCGATCGACGATGAAGGCGAGCAGGCCGCCAAATCGCGACACGAACGCATCCCAAGCCTCCGGCAGGCCCTGCAGGCACTCCTGGAGGAGTCGACGATCCTCTGGTGAAAAGATCACCTCCGCCTGAGGCCGGTCAGGCGAATGGCGATGGTCGGGCGCGTGGCTTGAGGCAGATTGGCGCACCGAGCCGGCTGGAAGCGGAGAATCCATCGTCGTCATGGCCATCGTCACGGCACGCCCTCGCAAGCATTCACGGCCCGCTCGCCGCAGGAAAAGCGGCAGATGAGGCGGCACCATGGATGGAGTATTGCCCCGACAAACGCAATCATACGGCCCGTCGGCCGCCGGCACCAACAGCACGTCCGCCCGGACTCATGAAACCTTGCGAAATCGCCGATTTCTGAATCGTTGACAGGTGCGCCGACTGACCCTACGATTCCGCGCATCCGTCACACTTTGCCATGCTGCCGGTAACCGTTCTGAACCCCCCTGACCCCCATCCAGTTCCAACGCCACACCACCCCGTTTCAAGGAGCCTCCAACCATGACGCACGTTGTCGCCGAGCCCTGTTTCGCCTGCAAGTACACCGACTGCGTGGTGGTCTGCCCGGTCGAGTGCTTCTACGAGGGTGACAAGATGGTCTACATCCACCCCGACGAGTGCATCGACTGCGAGGCCTGCGTTCCGGAGTGCCCGGTCGAGGCCGTATTCCACGAGGACAACCTGCCGGCCGACTGGAAGGACTTCAAGGAACTCAATGCCGAGATGTCGCCGCAGTGCCCGGTCATCACCGAGAAGAAAGATCCGCTCTGCTGAACGCCGGACACGGCCATCCTGGCCGTTCCGGTTTGGCGACCGCAGGTCGCTGGTGCGAGGCCGCCTTCCGGGCGGCCGGCGGTGAGGCAGTGCATAGGTCCGCTCGTCGGGCCGCTTGAAATCTCCAGATGCTGAGGAGCCGGTCGGAGGCACGCGCAGGAGCCGGTGAATTCTGCGACTCACGAGCGATGCATGATTCGTCAGAGAGCATCCTGTAGCAGAATCCGCCGGCGACGAGCATGCCGCAGCCGGCGAACCAATCCGCTCGGGTTCAAGCGTAGATCGCCTAGCGCAGATCGACGAGCCAATAGGCGTTGTCGACGAAGCTCTTCCAGCTCTCGTACTTCGGGTTGCCGAGCTTGACGGTGAGCAGGGGGCTCCGCTTCGGCTTCACCGGATGCCGCACGAGGTTCATCCGTGCCTCAGGCGGGGTGCGGCCGCCCTTGCGAACGTTGCAGGCCACGCAGGCGCAGACGATGTTTTCCCAACTCGTGATGCCGCCGCGGCTGCGGGGCACGACGTGGTCGAGTGAGAGTTCGCTGGTGGGGAATTGTTTCCCGCAATACTGGCACTGGTTGCCGTCCCGCGCGAACACGTTGCGGCGATTGAACCGCAGCCCCTGCCGAGGCCCGCGGTCACAGGAGACGAGCCTGATCACCCGCGGCGCCTGCAGGTCATAGCCGACCGCCCGCACCCAATCCTCTTCGGGACCGCGAAAGCTGGAGCGGAGGGCGGAAAGCTCGCGCCACGAATCGAGCGTGTGGGCTGCATATTGCCCTTCCTCGATATGCACCACCTCCGCCAGTTGACGAAAGAGCAGGGTGATCGCCCGGCGGACGTTGGTGATGTGGACCGCCACGAACGAACGGTTCAGCACGAGCACGCTCAAGCCCAGCGAACCGGGGGCGACTGCGGCGGGCATCATCGAACCAGTCATGGCAGTTCCTCGATGGGCACCCAACACCCGAAATGAGTCTAGCCGCCCCACCGCCTCGGTGCCAAATTTCGTCGTTGCAGGAATGGGCTGACGGCTTGCCTTTGCCGGAGGTTGCAGGCACACTGGCTGAGTGGAGCCAGCGACCCGTCGACGGCTCACGCCGCGCCCGGCGGAGGCATGGCCGGACTCATTTCCCCCGCGGAGAAACCGATGCTTCACTACTCATGCGACATCTGCAAGCGTCCGATCGACACCCACGCGGACGTACACCACGTCGTGAAGATCGAGGTGTTTCCGGCCATCGACGACGTCGCCGACCACGGCTGCTGCCAGGGCAATGGCCCGCACGGCGCCTCCCAAGAGGATGCCGACCATCTCGAGGAGATGCAGGACATGCTCGAACGCCTCGATGAAGAAGACCTGCCGGCCGGCCTCGCTGATGGCGCCCGGTCGATGCGGTTTGATCTCTGCGATGCCTGCCGCCAGCGGTTCGTGAAGAACCCGCTCGGTGTGAAGTCGGGCAAGACGCTCGATTTCAGTAACAATTGAACCGCGCGAGATCGAAGTCGCGCGTTATCTGATCCGCGTGTGCGTCGGACCGCTTGTCAGACCTGCACGCGGCGGCCTTCCGACTGGCTTGTCGCGGCGGCCTGCACGATCTGCATTGCCTTGAGCGTGTCGTCCAGGCCGCTCACCGCCCGCACGAGGCTCGTCACCTTGCGGTGAAACTGCAGGAGCATCTGCTCGCCCACCGGCCGTTCACTCTCGAGCGCCTCCTGATGGCGGCCCACCCCGTCGAACCAGACCAGGCTCGAGGGCAGATCGATGAACGCGATGCCCTTCTCGCAGGCCACTTGGAGGGCGGCCGGCGGCCGGAATCCCACCGCCTCCTCCCACTGCCGCGGCATGTAGTAGCCGCAACTGATCTGCGCGAGCGGTCCGTTGCCGGAGGTCGGTTTGCCCTCATGGGGCGGTGTGAAGTCGAGGCTCATCATCTGGTAGTCATCGGTCTCCCCGCCGGGCACTTCGGCATGACGAACTGAGACCACGCTCGTCGGCTCCGCTCCCGCCACGTAGCGGCACCAGTCGACCAACTCCATCAGATCGCGGGCCTCGCTGGCCCGGTCCCGCGGCGGCGCGGTCACGGCGGCTCCCGATAGCGGCACGCGTCGGTGGCAGAAGAGGAGTCGCGGCCGGCCGAGTCGTGTGGCGATCAGTTCCTTGAGCCGTACCGTGGCCGGAGCATGCCGCCGTGGCAACTCCGCCATGAAGGCGATCCCCGACTCTTCGACCCGCTGCCGCAGCAGGCGCGCCTCCTCGGGGGCGAAAGGGAGCGAGATCGCCGAATAGACGGCCTTGCCATGGTCGCAGGCGGCGAGGATCGGCGTGGCGCCATACCACTGGTCGGCGAAGTAGAGGATGGCATCGATGTCGTCCCTTGCGGCGAGTGCCCGAAAGCCGTCCACGGGCACGGTGCCGAGTTCCGTCGCCGCCCGCTTGGCTAGATGGGCCACCTGCTCGCAGATGCCGCGGACCTCGAAGCGGTCGGTCAGGGATCGCAGCGCCGGCAGGTGGCGGCTCTCCCACTGGCTTCCCAGCCCGACGATGCCGACACGCAGCCTCATGCGGGCTTCTCCACGACGGGCTCAGCCGGTTCGCTGTCGGCACCGGCGGCCGAAGCTTCAGCCAAGAGCAATTCCCGCTCACGGTCCAGCCCCTTGTCGGAGATGTCCTTGCGGCACCACGCGCCCAGCCAGCGGATCTCCTTGACGGCCGAATAGGCCTGCAGCTTTGCCCGGGCGAGCGAGGGGGCGACGGCTGTCACTGCCAACACCCGGCCGCCATCACTCTGCACGCTGCCATCGGCCGCTCGCGTGGCGGCATGGAACACCTCGACGTCAGGCACCAGGGCGGCAGCATCGAGTCCGCGAATGACGCGGCCCTTCTGGATCGGTCCTGGATATCCCTCCGACGCCATCACCACGGTCACGCTCGCCCCGTCCCGCCAGCGCGGCGGCTCCACCGACTCGAGCCGGCGATCCACGGCCGCGTCGAGCAATTCCAGCAGGCTCGACTCCAGCCGCACCATCAGCGCCTCGCACTCGGGGTCGCCAAAGCGGGCGTTGAATTCGAGCACCTTCGGGCCCTGTGCCGTGAGCATCAGGCCGGCATAGAGCACGCCGTGAAACGGCACCTTCGCCCGCCGCATCGCGTGGGCCGTGGGCACGAGA
>CANHYS010000187.1 GCA_947464585.1 Planctomycetaceae bacterium
GAGGAGCCGGTCGGAGGCACGCGCAGGAGCCGGTGAATTCTGCGACTCACGAGCGATTGAGGATTCGTCCAAGAGCCTCCTGTAGCAGAATCCGCCGGTGACGAGCATGCCGCAGCCGGCGAGGCTGTGTTCACGAAAAACATCGCATCGTGCCACCCCGACAGGCGGATGCCCGTCCTTAGCAAGTTTCTTGGCCGACCTCCGTCGGCTGGTTCTTACCCGGCCCTCCGGGCCTGATCCCCAACCCATCGCAGTCCAAGTCCGGAAACCACTTCAGGTACATTTTCATTTCCTGCAGCGATAACGGTCGCTTCGTAAGCCACGATGAACATCGACTCACACCAGCACTTCTGGAGCTATTCGGCCGCGGAGTATCCGTGGATCGGGCCCGGCATGGAGCGGCTGGCCCGCGACTATTTGCCTGTGGACCTCAAGCCGCCCGCCGCAGCGGAGGGCATCGGCGGCACGGTCGCCGTGCAGGCCCGGCAGACGCTCGAGGAGACTCGCTGGCTGCTCGACCTGGCGGAGCGGCATCCGCTGATCCGCGGCGTGGTGGGCTGGGTCGATCTACGGAGCACGGCTGTCGGCGACCAGCTCGCCGAGTTCGTGGCACGAAAAAAATTCGTGGGCGTGCGGCACGTCGTGCAGGACGAACCCGATCTCCGCTTTCTCCTCGGCACGGAATTCGTCCGTGGACTCAAGCAGCTGCATGCGTTTGGCCTCACCTACGACCTGCTGCTCTATCCGCAGCAGCTATCGGCGGCGGTGGAACTGGCGGCGAGCCTGCCCGAGCAGCCTTTCGTGCTCGACCACCTGGCCAAGCCGCAGATCAAGACGTGGACGAAGTCTGGCGACATGGATCCCTGGCGGCACGACATCGACGCCCTGGCCAAACATAAAAACGTCTGCTGCAAGCTGTCGGGGCTGGTTACGGAGGCGGTCTGGCGGCAATGGCGGCCGGCCGACTTCACTCCCTATCTCGACGTCGCCCTGACGGCGTTTGGTCCCGAGCGGCTCATGTTTGGCAGCGACTGGCCGGTCTGCCTGCTCGCCGGCGACTATGCCGAGGTGGCGGGCATCATCGGGAATTGTGTGGCTCAGCTGTCGGCCGCCGAACAGGCAGCGATCTGGGGTGGCACCGCCACCCGGTTCTACGGACTCGATACGAAGGAGTGAGGCAGATGCAGGCGTTGCTACTGGAAAAACCCAAGGAGTTCCGGTTCATCGACACGCCGGAGCCGGGGGCACCGCAGGCCGGCGAGGCGGTCGTCCGCGTGCATGCTGTCGGCATCTGCGGCACCGATTACGGCGGCTACTTGGGCAAGATGCCCTTCTTCAGTTACCCGCGGATTCCCGGGCATGAACTGGGGGTCGAGGTGGTCGCCGTTGGCCCGGGCGTCACGAACGTCCAGCCGGGCGATCGCTGCTGCGTCGAGCCCTACATCAACTGCCAGCAGTGTTATTCCTGCCAGCGTGGGCTGACCAACTGCTGCGAACACCATCAGACGCTCGGCGTGCACTGCGACGGCGGCCTGCGGCCGCTGTTCAACGTGCCGGCGCGAAAGCTCCACCCCTCGCCGAAGCTCTCCCACGCGCAAAATGCGGTCGTGGAGACGCTCGCCATCGGCTGCCATGCGATCGACCGCGGTGATCCCAAGCCAGGTGAGCATGTGCTCATCATCGGTGCCGGGCCGATCGGCCTGTCGGCCCTCGAGTTTGCCAAGCTGTCGGGGGCGCGAGTGATCGTGATGGACATGGTCGCAAGCCGCCTCGCGTTTGTCCGTGAACGCATGGGCGTGGCCGACACGCTTGTCGCCAAGGGGGATGCCTCCGACGAGCAGGCCATTGCGGCACTCACCGACGGCAGGATGTGCGACCTCGTCGTCGATGCGACCGGCAGCGCCGCGAGCATGGCGAGCGCACTGAAGCTCTGCAGCTTCGGCGGGCGGCTCGTCTACGTGGGAATCACGCAGAGCGATCTCGTGTTTCCGCACAGCCCGGTGCTGCATCGCCGCGAGCTGTCGATCCTCGCCAGCCGCAACGCGCGCTCCCGCGATTTTTCCCGGATCATCGGGCTGATCGAAGCAGGAACGATCGACACGGGGCCGTGGATCACCCACCATGTGCCGTTTGCCGACACGATACGTCAGTTTCCGCGGCTGCTCGAGCCGACAAGCGGCGTGATCAAGGCCGTCATCGAGATTCCGGCGTGACGATCGTCACGTCGATGACCTCGAGCTTGGCGAAGCAGTTGCGCATGGTGCACCGCAGCGTGAACACGTCCCCTTTGCGAACCGGCTCGCCGCGGACAAGCTCGAAATAGTTCCCACGCTCCCGCGCGGCAGCCAGGGCCTGCGGGAGGATGGGGCCGATGATGTCCCATTCTTGGTCGGGGAGCGGATCACCGGCAGAGACCGTGTTGATCTCAGCAAACGGTCGTGCATCGCGGTGCAGCCCGGAGAGCGGCAGGAACTCGGCGGTATACGCGGTGTCGACGAGATACCAGACGGGCGTGCCGGCCGGCAGGGCGGCGAGGGCCTGTCGCGTGTCCGCGGGCAGGCTGTCGTCGTCGAGGGGCGTCTGGGCCAGCATCAGGTCGCAGGCTTCGCCCGTGCGGAGCCGCATGCCGCGTGCGAGCGAGATCCGGCTGCTCGAGACACTGAAGAACGCCTCGCCGGTCTGCGTGCCGACGCCGGCGAGTTGCTGGGAGAGTTCGCGGGTCTGGAGCGTCCACCGCAGGCCCACGGTGGTGACTGCCCGGAGCGTGAGTTCACATGACGTGTCTTTGCCAGGCTCGAGGTCGACGAACTGCTCGCGTTCGCCGCCGGGGCTCTCCGCCCGCATGAGCCACCGGCCTGGCGACACCCTGGGAAACGTGAACCGTCCGTCGTCATCGGTCCGCACGACGGCTGGTACAGCCGTGGCGGCATCGCCATGGGCCGTTTCGTACCAGTCTTCAATGCGGACAATCGCGGCGGCCGCCGGCCCGCCGTCGGGCTTCAACACGCGGCCCGAGAGCCTCGCCGCGTCGGTGTCGGCCAGCGGCCGCAGGTCGTAGCGGCGGACCTGCACGGCAGTTCCCGGTGTGGGCGGTTCGAAGCGAATCGTATCGCTCACGAGACGGCAGCCGGGGGCCGTGAGACGCACCGCCACCACGGGTTCACCCGTACGGTCAATGGGCACGAGCACGAGCCCGGAGGCCGGGATGCCGTATTCGCTGCACGATTCCGCCAGGTCGGGCGGCCGCCCGACGACCAGCGACTCGGTCAGCAGGTCGTCGCTCATCTCCGCGCCGACGAGGCAGTCAGAGCCGGCCAGAAACCGCACGTCGTCCGGCACCATGCCGTCCGGCAGGTTGACGCTCGTGATGAGGTAGTTGGCCTGCCGTGAGTCGTCCCCGGCCGCCGGCGAGAGCAGGTCGAAGAGCCCCTCGGCATCGCCGGCCTCGATCAGCTTCTCGGCACGCTCGCCGTCCAACGAAAACATCCGCGCCGCCACGTCCTTGAGCCCTGCCGTAAGGTCGAGGCCGATCGCCCGCCGCGCATGGACGATCTCCCGGGCGAGGAGTTCCACGGTCTTCTCGCCGCTTGTGCGGTGGAGCACGCCGCCCGTGAACGGGTTCACGAAGGCCAGTGTCGGGTGGGCTTTCGTCCCGAGCTGTTCTTCGAGCGACGCATCGTTCTCTGCTCGCAACCAGACCATATCGGCCAGTCCCTCGCGGATCAAAGCCGCGGTCATGGCCTCCGTCTCGAGCCTGCGACAGGCATCGGAATTCGGTGCGGCAAGCAGCACGACCATGTGCTGGTGCTGTGCCTGGGCCTTGGCGACGGCCGCGGCATAGTCGGACTGCCAAGGCAGCGGTTCCGCTTTCGGCGGCTGTGCTGCCAGCGGCAGGGAAAACCACGGCAGGGCTGCCAGCAGGATGCCGACCAGGAGGTTCAGACGGTGGACGGCGGGGAGAGCAGTGGGACGCATGAACCGACTATGGCTCGCTTGAGTCCGAAATGCCAGTGGTGGGATGGCCAAGAGACGCGGGATGGTGTCGTCAAAATGCCGTTGAGAGGGCGATGCTTTTGCAGGGATGGGGCTTCTGGGGCAGTATTGTCAGGGAAAGCTTCTCAGGCGGAGCCGTCCTTTCCGGAAACTTTTGGCCCGCATGCCACACCACCCGACGCGATCCCCTGCCCCGCCAACCGCCGACCGCCGCGCGTATCCCTTCATCGACGCGATCCGTGGCGTCGCGTCGCTTGTCATTCTGGCCCACCATCTTCTCACCTACGTTCCGCGGACCGATGAAACGCTGGCGGCCGTGCCCGTGATCCACCATGTGGTCTGGTGGTATGGCGGCCTGGCCACGCAGGTGTTCCTCGTGATCAGCGGCTTCGTCGGTGGCATGTCGCTGGCTCGTGCGACGCCGGAGGCCGCCGATCTGGGACGTCTGATGCTCGTCCGCTATCTTCGGCTGGCGTTGCCGGCGGTGGCGACGCTCCTGTTCGCGATCGTGCTCTACGCTCTCGTGCCGCCGGCATGGGCGGCGTTTCCGCTCTTCGACGAGATCACCGTGGCTGGTGTGCTCGCGCACGCTGCCTTCCTGCAGGACGTGCTCGGCTATCCGAGCCTGCTGGCGGGCTTTTGGTATCTGTCCATCGACTGGCAGTGCAACGCGTTGATGTGCCTGTTGATCATCGTGCAGGACGCGATCCTGCGGCGGTTGCCAGGCCTGTCCCAGTCTGTGCAGGGGTTGGCGGTTATCGGACTGCCAATGCTTGTTGCGGTCCTGTCGCTTTTCGTGTGGAACGGTGCCGTCACGCATGAGACCTACGCGACCTACTTCTTCGGGATCGTGTTCCTCGGGACGCTCGCGGGGCTCGCCGTCGCGGGCCGAATCCCGCCGGCGATCTTCTGGGCCTATGTGGCGGCGGTCGCCGTCGCCGTCGTCGTGCAACGCCGTCCGCACCCCGCCGTGGCACTCGTCGCCGGCGTCGCGATCTATCTCCTGGCGCGATGGCAGCCGTCGGCCGCATCCCGTACCGACTCCCTGCCCCTGCTCGGCTGGCTGGGCCGGATCTCCTACTCGCTGTTTCTCATTCACTATCCGACGATCTGGGCGGTGACGAGCGTGGCGCGGGGGATCGGCGGTGACACGGCAGCGGCCTCATGGCCGAGCCTCGTGGCGGCGGTCGCGGCCAGCCTCTTGGCGGCGGTGCTCCTGCACCGGCTGGTGGAGGTTCCCACACTCACCTTGGTGGGCCGGCTCAAGCCGGGCCAGGCGTACGTCCCGCCGACAACGGTCCCAGTGGTCACGCCTTCGTAATCGCTTTTCTGTGCTTTGGCGGCGCGGGCACCGGTTGCACGGTCGGCCGGGTGCGGGTCGAATACGGTTCCGCGAGCCTGTTGGCAGCGGGCAGCCGCTTGAAAGTCCCGACACCTCCGACATACCCAGCCACACTGATCAGGAGCATTTTTCACCATGGCCAAGAAATCCGTCGCCAGCATCGATCCCCAGGGCAAGACCATCCTCGTCCGCGTCGACTTCAATGTCCCGCAGGACGACGCCGGGGCGATCACC
>CANHYS010000188.1 GCA_947464585.1 Planctomycetaceae bacterium
CATCGCTCGTGAGTCGCAGAATTCACCGGCTCCTGCGCGTGCCTCCGACCGGCTCCTCAGCATCCAAGGTTTTTTATCTCCCCGGCGGCTTGGGCCACGAGACGCCCGCTGGATGCAGCTAGCACCGGCTCGCCACCAGGTTCGCCAGCACCAGGAACTGGAGCAGTTGGCCGATCGAGTGTTCGTCGACTCGCGGGAGCAGGATGGTGTCGGTGGGCTGCTGCGGATTGGCATTGGCCGCTCGTGTCGTGTCCTGCAGGTCGGGCCATGATGTTCCCGTCAGACGATCGAGTCCGTCTGCATTCGCGGCACAGGCCGTAAGCGCGGGAACGACCAGCGGGTCGCGTCTCGGCTCCCGCACCACCAGATTCGTGGTCAGTGGCAGGCCTCGATGTGCCGTGGCCGTGAGCCGGCCATGCCAACGGCTGACCGCGTCGAGCTGACTGTTTCTGCTTGCGAACACGCGGGCCATGCCTCCCTGCTCCGCCATGCGCCGTGACACGCCGGCGAATTGCAGCACTGGGTTTTCCGCCACTGGCGCCTCGCGAAAGCGGCGGTTCATCGCGGCCGCGCCCTGGAGCAATCTCACCACATCGATGCCGACGACCGCCGCCGGCAGCAGGCCCAGCGGCGTGAACACGGCGCCGCCATCGCCCAAGTCCCCAGGAATCGTGAAGATGGTGGTGCAGCCAAGCGACGCGGCCAGGTTGGCCACGCCACCGGCATGTGCCGTGATCGGCACCACTCGTTCGGCCACCTCGGCGCGATCTCCGCTCACGCTCTCGAGGAGCGACGCAAGCAGAAGACGCGTGGCCGCGGCCATCCCGAGTCCATCATCGGTCGTGCCTCCCACGATGATCGCCCACTGGTCGAGCAGATCGCTGCCGCGAGGTTTTCCCGCGGGGGCAACAAGGTCGAGCAGTCCCTGCATGGCGTCGTTGTCGAGAGGCGAGCCCACGAACGAGAGCCGCGGCCTGCCGCCGCGTTCGCCGCGGGAGAGGTCGTTGTGGCATGGATGGGCGCACGACTCGAAGATCGCCCGCGCCCCCAGCGGCCCGCAGCCGTCCCCCAGCACGATCACACGGTCGACCGTGTCGCGGATCCGCCGCGCGGCCTGCAGGACCGCGAAGAGCTGGCTGTCTGCACGCCCGCCGCCGGTGTTGTAGGCATCGAGGAGCTGATCGGGCCGCACGACGTCGGCACCGCCGAGCAGGTCCTTCCGCGCCCGTTCAAGCCCGGCATCTGCCGAGTCGCGCCGATCCGGCGAACTGCCGGCGAGCACAAAAACGGCCGCGGGTTGGTACTCGATCGGGTCTTCGGGGAGTTTTGGACGGATGACACTCATCAGTGGATCGACCGGTGCTCGTGCAGTTTTGACTGGAGCCGGGCGGAGGGTGGTGCCGTCCACCGCGGGAACGGGTAGGCTCTCGCCAGAATGTAGCCCACGGCCCGGCCGCTGCGGCCAGCCGTTCCACAATCATCCATTATCCGCCCCCCGCAGGAGTTGGCAGCACCATGACAGAGCACGAACTGGTTCGCGAACTGGCCGAGAAGAACGGATCGAAGATCGTGATGCTCGTGGCTGACGGCCTCGGCGGCCTGCCCATCGACCCACACGGCCGGACCGAACTCGAAACCGCGAACACCCCCAACCTCGACCGTCTGGCAAGCCGCGGCACCAGCGGCCTGAGCGTGCCGGTGCTGCCCGGCATCACCCCCGGATCCGGCCCGGGCCACCTGGGGCTCTTCGGCTACGACCCGCTCGCCTTCAAGATCGGCCGCGGGGCGCTCGAGGCCACCGGCATCGGCTTCGAGCTTGGTCCTCAAGACGTGGCCGCGCGGGGCAACTTCTGCACGCTCGACTCGGCCGGTCTGATCAGCGACCGCCGCGCGGGCCGGATTCCGTCGGAGGAGAGCTTCAAGGTCGTCGAACGCCTGCAGGCCGTGAAGATCTCCGGCGTGGAGACGTTCGTGAAGCCGGTGAAGGAGCATCGCTTCGTGGTGGTCTTCCGCGGAGAAGGTCTCGACGGCGGCGTCGCCGACACCGACCCGCAGGCGATCGGCGTCGCGCCGCTCGATCCGGCGCCGGTCACGCCCGCGGCCCAGCGGACAGCCGATATCGCCAAGGAATTCGTGCGGCAGGCCCGCACGATCCTCGCCGACGAGAAGAAGGCCAATGGCATGGTGCTCCGCGGCTTCGCGGCCAAGCCACAACTGCCGAGCTACCTCGACCTCTACGGCCTCCGCGCCGCGGCGATCGCCGTCTACCCGATGTACAAGGGATTGGCCCAGCTCGTCGGCATGACGCTCGTGGGCAAGGCCCAGTCGCTCGACGAGCAGATCGACGAACTGGCGAAGTGCTGGAACGACTACGACTTCTTCTTCCTGCACTTCAAATACACCGACTCGACCGGCGAGGACGGCGCCTTCGAGCAGAAGGTGAAGCGGATCGAGGAGCTCGATCGGGCGATCCCGCGGATCGAGAAACTGGGGCCCGACGTGCTGATCGTGACGGGCGACCACTCGACGCCGAGCAAGCTGAAGAGCCACTCCTGGCACCCGGTGCCGACGCTGCTCGTGGCCGACACCTGCCGGCCGGACGGCCTGGAGAAGTTTTCGGAGCGGGAATGCCTGCGCGGTGGCTTCGGCCAGTTCCCGGCGAAGCACCTGATGCTGCTGGCGATGGCCCACGCCCTGCGGTTCGGCAAGTACGGGGCGTAGGGCGCAGGCCTTCACGCGGTATCTCGATCCCCCGGCTTGCGCCGGGGGCTTGTATGCGCCCATACAAGCCCTGAGCGCCAGCGACGGGGATCTTGCGGTCGCTCGATCCCCCGGCTTGCGCCGGGGGCTTGTATGCGCCCATACAAGCCCTGAGCGCCAGCGACGGGATCACGCCGCCCATCAGCACCAGCCGACGGATGCGTCCCGGCGGCGACCAGCATGTCGGCTGTTTTTGAGGTATACATAGAGTCTCCGGATTCACCGGAAAACCGGGCACATCACGCCATGCCGCGACCTTCCGACGAGGACCTGTTTCAAAGCTCGACGATGACGTTCGGCGAGCATTTGGAGGAGTTGCGGGTCTGTCTGATTCGCGGCGCGCTCGGGCTGGCGATCGCCGTGCTCATCGGGTTCTATGTGGCCCGGCCGGTGGTCCACATGATCGAGGAGCCTCTGCGGCGGGCGCTCGGCAAGTATTACTCCGAGCGGGCGATCGAGACCTTCGACACCTGGCAGCCGCGGCAGGCCGGCGGCCCTCCCCTGCCCTACTCGCGTGATGAGATCATCGACGCCGTCGAGCGGCACGGGATGTCGTTCGAACTGCGGGAGGTGCATCCCGACCGGCTGCGACGCGTGCTCGACCCGATCGCCAGTGACACGATGGTGCTGCCCTCCCCGCAAGCGGCCACGGCTGGGCAGCCCGCTGCCGGCTCGGTTGCGGCGACGGCATCCGCAGGCAACGGAGGCCCCCCGGCCCCTGCCTTCTCGCTCGACGCGCTCGTGCCGATGCTCCTCTGGCAGCCGCTGTCGCGGGATCCGCGGGTGAGCATCACGACCTTGAGCGCCCAGGAGGCCTTCGGCATCTACGTGAAGGCCGCACTCCTCACCGGCGTCGTGCTGGCGAGCCCCTGGATCTTCTACCAGCTCTGGGTCTTCGTGGCAGCCGGCCTCTATCCACACGAAAAACGCTGGGTCTGGCTCTTCCTGCCGATCAGCGTGGGGCTCTTTCTCGCCGGCGTGGCACTGGCGTTTTTCTTCGTGTTCGACTTCGTGCTCGACTACCTGCTCGAATTCAACGAGTGGCTCGGGCTCGACCCCGACCCCCGCATCAGCGAATGGCTGGGGTTCGTGCTCATCCTGCCGATCGGCTTCGGCCTGGGATTCCAGCTGCCGCTGGTGATGCTGTTTCTCGAACGCATTGGGGTGTTTGACGCGGCCACGTATGCATCGCAGTGGCGGATCGCGGTGATCGTGATCTTCGTGGTGTCGGCGATCCTCACGCCCGCCGATCCATACAGCCTGCTCTTTCTGGCGATCCCTCTCTGCCTGCTCTACTTCGGCGGGCTGGCGATCTGCCGGTGGGTGGCGGCCGCGGAAGGGAAGTCGGCGGGGGGTCAGCGACTGGCCACGAAGGCCAGCCAGTAGAAGACCGTGCCGGTGACGGCGGTGAGCAGCAGGTCGAGGGCGGCCAGCCTCGCCATGACGCGATGCCGCGGGCCGTGGGTGCCGGGCGTCGGCGGCACCGGAAACCGCAGGAACGCCTCCCAGACCACCCAGACCCAGAGCACGAGGGTCGAGACCGCGAAGACGAGATGGATGCCCAGGGCCGTCAGCACGCCGGCAGGCCACCAGGGATTCTGGCCGGCCGCGGCAGCCCGCACCTTCCAGTCGCTGATCAGCCGGACGTCGATCTCGAAGACCACGATCGCCGCCAGCAACGCCCCGGCGATGAAGATCTGCAGCCGCTTGTGGGCCGCGTAGGCCCGCCGGTTACGGACCAGATGAATGCTCCAGGCCAGCACCGGCAGCAGGGCGATCAGGCCCACGAGCACCAGGTCCATGCCGAACGAGGCCCGCGAGCCAAGAAAGCCGTCGATGCCAGGCAGCGGAACGGCGGGGGCGGCAGGCTGGTTCAAGGAGCGGTCCTTCGCGGCCAGGAGGGCGGTGGCACAGATCAGTGTAATCGGTTCAGCCGCCGGCAGCGATTTGCAGCGGCTGTTGCGGCGGCGATACGATCGGGCTGCCAAGAGTCTCAGCGGCCCCCGGCTCGACCGGGATATCGCTGCGAGTGCGGCGGCCGAGTGGCGAAACAGGCAGACGCACGGGACTTAAAATCCCGTGGAGAGTGATCTCCGTGCGGGTTCGATCCCCGCCTCGGCCAGTACAGTGCAGCGGGCGGATGATCCCGTCGCTGACGCTCAGGGCTTGCATGGGGCAATAAAAGCCCCCGGCGCGAGCCGGGGATCAAGCGGCCGCAAGATCCCGTCGCTGACGCTCAGGGCTTGTATGGGCCCATAAAAGCCCCCGGCGCGAGCCGGGGGATCATGCATGGCCCCCGCCCACCTACCGCCGCTGGCTGAAGTTCCGGGCGGCCTGGCGGGCCATGAGGAACCGCCGCAGGCCGTTCACGATCCGCTGTGGCGGCTGGGACGCCGACTGGCTAAACAGCGGCGTCTGGCCGTCTTCGGTGACGATCAGTTCCACCGCATCCGGCCCTAGCTCCACCCCACCGAGGAGATGCTCCAGATTCTGGTCCGACTGGGAGCCGTCCTGCTCCGTCGCCGGCACGGTCGCCACCACGAAGTTGTCGTGGGCAAAGGACTCGAATTCCGGGTCCTTGATCAGGGATGCGACCTGGGACAACGCCTTCGAGTTGCCGCTCTTGGAAACCAGCAGCAGCATGGGCCGCTGGGCCGTCTTCGCCGTTTCCACAGCCTTGTCGAGCGACGGGAGCACCCGGTCGGCGGAGACGCTGGCCGTCTTTTCGGCCGGGGCAGGCACATGGCTGGCAAACTGGGCAACCCACGTGCTGGGCGACTGGCCCGTGTACCCGGATTGGAGAGCAAG
>CANHYS010000189.1 GCA_947464585.1 Planctomycetaceae bacterium
GCTGGCCGTTGATGATGCTGATCAGGCCGCCGCCCAGCCGCCCCGTCTCGCCTTCGTGGCCTCGTGCGACGTGCCGCTTGTGCGCCGGGAGGTCGTCCGTCTGCTCGTGGCCGTGGCGGCGGAGTCGGATGCTCTCTGGACCGTGCCTGTCGTGCATGGCCACAGGCAGGTGCTTGTGTCGGTGATGCGTGTCGAGTTGCTCGCGCGGATCGAAGCCTGGCTTTCCACCGGCCGCCGCGATCTGCGGGGGCTTTTCGAGGAGATGGCCCAGACAGATCCACAGAGCGTTGGCGAAGTCACTGAGGAAGCATGCAAGGCCGTTGATCCGACGCTCGAGTCATTCGTCGATATCGACACGCCCGACGACCTTGAGCGGCTGCAATCGCGGTGATATTCGCCTTCGCGGGAGGGGGCGAGACTTCTATACTTCGCTGTCTATGGCGACGCGACGTTCACGATCCGACGATGAGTGGCAGCCGCGGCCGCGGCGCCGTCGCGGCGTCTTCTCGCTGGCGGCCCTCGCCCTGCTCGGGGCGGCTGCTTGGTTCGCGCCGGCACTGATCGTGCTCACCGATCTCCGCGACCGCCCGCTCGAGGCGATCTTCGCCGGCATTGACGGCCGGGTGACAAGCCGTGCCGCACAGTGGCAGTGGTGGGGCACCATTGAATACCGCGATGTCGTGCTCCGGGATCCGGCAGGGCGGCCGCTGGTGGCCGTGCCTCGCGTGGTGATCGATCGCGGCCTGGCGAGCCTGCTTATCCATCCGGGTGATCTGGGCGCGGTGCGGCTGATCGGTGGCGAGGCGCTCGTGGAGGTCCGCCGCGGCGGCAGCACGATCGAGGACATGCTCGCCCCTTGGCTGGCAGCGGTCGTGCAGGCCACGGCCGTGCCGGTGTCATTCGAACTCGAGGTCGTCGATGCCGCCATCGAACTGGTCGATCTCGAACGCAACGATGCCTGGCGGATCACCGACCTTCTGGCCGCAGGCACCGTGCGACCCGATGCGACCCTCGCCGGCTGGACGATCTCCGGCCGCACGCGGCATTCTGGCGCGCCCCTGCGGGATCTCGATGCCGCGGCCAACCGCGTTGCCTCAGACCGTGTGCAGGATTCCGCCGGGCCGGTGCCGAGCGGAACCCCTGCTTGGGATCAGGCCGGTGGACCGGCCGGTGGCGCAGACAGGGCTTCACCTTCAGCAAGGCTCGATCGCACGACGGTCGCGGCCGGTGCCACCGCCATCCTCGCGCGGGACGGTGGCTGGTCGGTGTCGTCGCCCGACAACCAGTCCGCCGACAAGCCGCGGACGCTCGCCGTGGCCGCCACCCGGTTCCCGCTAGGACTCTCGAGCATGCTGGCCACGCGGTTCGACGCGGCGCACGTGCTCGATGGACTGGCCGACGTGCGGCTGGATATCACGCTGCCGCCACCTTCCGTCGCCGTCGCCGGCGACGACCTCGGTCTGCCACGGAAGCCGCCCGCGCGGTCCACGTCTGAGACGGTGCGAGTGGCCGGTGTGGTGTCAGGATCGCAGCTGGCGATCTGTCAGGCCGACACGCTGGCGGAACTGATCACGCTCGACCGCGGTGAAATGCCGATCGATCTGTCGGTCGATGGCGACCGGGTGACGGTGCGATCGCTGAAGGTGGCCTCGCAGCTGTTCAAGGCCGAGGCCTCGGGCCGGATCCGCCTGCCGGCAGGGGGCACATGGGACTGGGCCGAGGCGCTCGTGGGGGAGAATTTCGCGGTCGCCGCGGATGTCGATCTCGCTGCCGCCGCGCGGGCCATGCCCGGCGGCCTCACCGTGCGGCCCGATGTGCGGGTCACCGGTGGGCAGTTGCAGCTCTCCGCCGTCGCGCGGGCCGATGGCAACGAACGCGTGCTGGAGGTTCGTGCCAGTTCACGGGATCTCGCTGCGGTGCAGAGTGTCGCCGCGATGCCGCAGGATCAGCCGCAAACCGGCGGCGGGCCACGCGACGGTGCCAAGCGCCAGGAACGATTGCTGCGGTGGAACGAGCCCTTCACCGCCTGGCTGCGGGGCCGACGAGGGGCGACGCGTGGTGACCGGCTGCGGATCGAGGAGGCGCGGATCGCCTCTCCCGCTGTGGAGGTGTCTGCCTTTGGCAACGCAGAGTCGTCGACCGTGCAGTGGACGCTCGACTTCGACAAGCTCGTGGCCGAGGCCGAAGAAGTGCTCGAACTCGAGGGCGTGCAGCTCGCCGGCACGTCCCAGGGGCGGATCGATCTGGCGCGGGTCCCGGCCACCACCGCATCTCACGCCAAGGTCTCGGCCAGCCTGTCGAATTTTGAACTGGCGCGACCCGGCAGACCACCCTGGCGCGATGTGGAACTCTCGATCGAGGCCGAGGGGACTGGCGGCATGGCCGGTGCCACGCTGCTGATCGATCAGGGCCATGCCGTCGTCACCGCGGCCGACGATACGCTTGAGGTGACGCTCACTGGCGGCGCCCTGGTGAATCTCGGGTCGGTCCTCTCCGCTGACATGCGGCGGCAAGGACCGTGGCTGCGGGCGGCACCGGGGTCGCAGGCGATCGCGGCGGACTGTTCCCTGACGGGAGACCTGGCCCGCTGGCAGCCACGCTGGGAAGGAGTGCTGCCGTTGACGGTTCTCGAGGGCGTGGAGCTGGGAGGTTTCGCGAAGGCCTCGGCGGCGCTGGCTGCGCAGGGCGGCAGCTGGCAGATCACGCGGGCCGGCGGCGAGGTCGAAAGACTGACGGTGAAGTGCAACGGTCGGCGGATCAGTGAGCCGCGGGCCGTGGCCAGCGCTGCGGGCCGGTGGAATCCCGCCACCGGGCAGGTCGAAATCTCGTCGGCCGAACTCCTCACACCGACCCTCTCATTGCGGACCGGCGGACTCGCCGTGCTGCCGGCGCGGGGAAACGCTCCGCTGGCTGCGGGCCTTGGCACCGACAGCATCGTCGACAGGCTCCGTGGCAAATTGCAGTGGCAGGCGGATGTGGCACGGTTGGAACGCTGGCTATTGCCGCCGGCGACTGCCAGCCGCTGGCCTGCGGCCGGCAGGGCCTGGGGTACCGCCGAAATTCTCGACACGCCGATCGGCATGAACGTGCTGGTGGAGGCGACTGGCAGTGAGCTCGCCATCTCCAGCACGCAGTTGGATCCGCAACTGGCCGACGGCGCGGCCGTGGCCAAGGGCCGCGAGGCCGGCGCGGCGATGCCGCTCTGGAGCGAGCCGCGGGCCACGCTCGTGCTGGAAGTGACCTGCCCGCCCGCGCAGACGCCCGAGCGGATGACCGTGAACCAGCTCAAGCTCGAGTCATCGACCGTGGCCGTCGCCGCCGCGGGCAGCATTGGCGAGCTCTCGTCACGGCAGATGGTCGACCTGGGCGGCAACGTAGCCTATGACTGGGAGCAGGTGTCGCGGCTGCTGACGCCCTGGACCGGCGGCAGGCTCAGGCTCGCCGGCGCCGGCGCCAGACCATTTTCACTCCGCGGGCCGCTCGGGCAGTTGGTCGTCGGTGCCACGGCGGCGGCAGAGAATGCCGAACAGTCGCTGCCGCTTCCCGAGGATTGGTTGTCGTCGGCCCGAGGCGCCCAGGCTGAGAAACTTGCCCGCGTCGCGCTGCCGCTGCCGAGGCCCGCGGCGGCCCGTTCCGCCTCGGATCTCTCCGACCGTCTGCGGGCGTTCTCGATCGATACCTCGGCGGCATGGACCGCGGCGGAGGCCGCCGGCTTCCAGTTCGCACCCGGTGAGATGCCGGTGCGATTTTTTGAGGGCCAACTGGCGCTCGGGCCGTTCGACCTGGCCGCCTCCGGCGGCCGGCTCCGCGGGGCGCCGTGGCTCCGGCTCCTGCCAGCGCCGGGCGAATTGATCGTGCCCCCCGGCCGCTGCCTCGACCGTGTGGTCCTCACGCAGCAGATGTGCGATCGCTGGGTCAACTGGCTCGTGCCGCTGATCGGCCAGTCGACGCAGACGCAAGGATTGATGAGCGTCGATCTGGCTGGTGCGCGGCTGCCGCTGGGAGATCCCTTCAGCGGCGAAGCATCGGGGCAGGTGATTTTTGAGAACCTCGAGTCCACGCCGGGCGAACGGGTGCAGCCGCTGGTGAACCTGATCGTGAAGCTGCAGTCGGCGATCGATCCGCGGTTTGCGTTTGGCGACAAGGCCGTGCTCCTGCGGGTGCGTCCGGAGCCGGTCAGCGTGCGGCTGGCCGATCGCCGTCTCTGGCACGAGGGCCTCGTGATGGACGCGGGACAGCTCGTGATCCGCTCTGCCGGCAGTGTGGGGGCCGACGGCACGCTCGCGATGATGGTCGAGGTGGCGTTTCGCGGCGACATCATGGGGGCCACGCCGGTGGTGGGAAAGCTGCTGCGGACGCCGCTTGTCATTCCACTCAAGGGCACCGTCAATCGACCGCAGTTCGACGCGCGGTCGCTCGACCTGATCATTGGACGGATCGTGGAAAACACCACCGAGGCCGTGATTGGCCCCAAGCTCAGCCGCGATCTGGAGACGCTCTTTGGGAATCCGCCGCCGCCGGAGACCGCGTCACCGTCAGGCCCGGTATCCGGCCCGAGTCTTGAGTTCCCTCAACCAGCAACGCGATAGCGGTCCCCCCATGAAAATCAAGTTTGTCCAGTCGGGAGGGTTCGTGGGGATGCTCAAGGGCTGCACGATCGATGCTGCTGACCTCGCCCCCGATGAGCGCCAGCAACTTGAGTCGCTGGTCGCCGCAAGCGGCCTCACGGAATCGCTCGAGCGGTTTTCATCCGCGGGACGCGACCTGCGGCAGTACGAGATCGTGATCGAGCGGGATGCGATGGTGCAGCGGATCGTCTGCGACGACCATTCCGTGCCAGAAGCGGCACGGCCGCTACTGGCCTTTCTCGCAGCCCGGGCCCGGCCGCAGCCGCCCGGCGGCGGCTGACACGCGTCAGCTTGCGTGGACGCGGAGTCGTCGATCGATCGCCGTGATGAGTTGCTCGAGCTGACGTCGATAGGAAAAGTGCTCGACCTCGAGGCGGTGCCGGGGCGAATCGACGTAGCGGACCGAACGCGAGTGCGATGGCCGGCACCGCGTCCGGTAGAGCCAGGCCGCCGCCCGCGGCGACTCCCTCGCGGCCAACGCCATCCGCGCCACAAGCTTCGCCTGCAGATCGGTCAGGCCCCACTGGCCGCTGTCGGGCTGGATCAGCCCCACCACGGCGAGGTCGTCGCGGGTGGGATGCAAGAGGTTCATGAACAGTCTCGGCACGCCCTCGGCGTCGGCGCAGAGATGCTCTGGATCGATGAACGGAAGCGATACGCGGTAGCCGGTCGCGCAGATGACGATGTCGAACGCCGCGCGACTGCCATCGGCGAACACGACCGTATCGCCTTCGAAGCGGGCCACGTCGCCCACCGGTCGGACAAGCCCTGAGTCGATCTGCCGGCAGAGGTCCCCGTTGATGACCGGATGCGTCTCCCAGAGCCGGTGGTCGGGCCGTGGCAGGCCATGCCGCCAGGGCAGGCCGATCTCACGGTCGATCGCCCGCAGGCTCACCAGCCTGCGGAGCCAGAGCGGAAGTCGCAATTTCAAGA
>CANHYS010000190.1 GCA_947464585.1 Planctomycetaceae bacterium
CCGTTGCCCTTGGCCCTGCCGCTGTCCGCGGTTGGAAGCGACCTTCTTGGCCTTCGTCTCGCTGCGGACCACCACCACGCTCGGGATGGCCTGCTCCGCCGCGTGGCGGAATGCCTTGGAGAGCGAGTTGGCGTGCATGAGCGCCTCGGCCGTCGCTGCCGTCTCGTCGCCACGGGCCGCCATCGAGAGGCCGAGCACCGCGGCCACCGGCACCGCACAGGTCAGGAGGTAGGGGAGAACGCCCGTCCGGCGGCCGAAGGGGGCATGCGAACGACTCACTGAAACGCTCGTGGCAGGAAATGTGTTCATAAAAGTGGTTTCAACCTTTCTTGTGTCGATTTTCCGGGATTGTAGGCAGGTTGACGTGTGGCGCGGAGGCCACCGGCGTCATGCCTGACGACTCGCGGCTGCAAACGCATCCATGCCGGCTGCCGCGCTGGCACCGGCTTCATCGCGTGTCTGAATTGTCTCTACGCGGGCGGTCTGGGGATGGTTCGTCGAATGGCAGAATTGCGGTTTTGGACGGCGTTTTGAAGGGTGTTGCGTTGACAGGCCGCTGCGAGGGGGCGTACCTTTGGCCGTTGGCAGGAGCGGCCCACGGTATGGAAGGCATGAATCGAACGGACCAGCAGCGAGCGGAGCAGCCGCGGGGTGGACAGCCTCGTTCGGACCGTGGGGATCGGCCAGAGGGCATTGTCGACATCGCGGAGTGCCAGCGGCGGATTGAATACGAGTTCCGTGATCCATCCCTGCTGGTGGCTGCATTTACTCATGCCTCGGGAGCCCAGCATCGGCTGGCGTCGAACGAGCGGCTGGAATTCCTCGGTGATGCGATCCTGGGGTTCATCGTCTGCGAGACGCTCTACCAGCTCTTCCCCGATTCGCTTGAAGGGGATCTCACACGGATCAAGTCGGTGGTGGTGAGCCGGGAGACCTGCGGGCGGATCACGGAGCGGCTGCAGCTGATCGATTTTCTGATCGTCGGCAAGGGGCTGGCGGTCAACCGTCCTGTGCCGTCGTCGGTGCTGTCAGACCTTTTTGAGTCGCTCGTGGCCGCGATGTATCTCGACGGTGGTCTGGAGCCGGTGCGGGCGCTGGTGGCGCGGATGCTCGAGCCGGAGATCGTCAAGGTGGCCTCGGGTGAGCAGGGGCTCAACCACAAGTCGCTGCTGCAACAGTTGTCGCAGCGGGATTACGGCGTGACGCCAACCTACGAGGTGGTCGAGGAGGCCGGGCCCGACCACAGCAAGAGTTTTCACGTGTCGGCGCACATCGGCCAGCGGCGGTATCCGCCGGCCTGGGGCCGCAACAAGAAGGAGGCTGAGCAGAGGGCCGCCTCAAACGCGCTCTCCGAACTGCAACTCGAGTCGGCCGCCCGTGGATCTGCCGGCGGGTAGACCGTGTGCGTCCGCCGTGGGCGAGTTCGTGTGCCGTCCGTGGTCATGCGGCCGTGACGGCGGGCAGTTCGTGCTTGCGGAGCTTGTTGCCGGCCGGGTCGGTGATGAGGCCTCCGAAGCAGAGGCATGCATGCGTCGGCGGCTCGAGCATGCCCGTCCCTGCCTGCTGTGCAGTGAACACATAGGCATACTCGAGCCGATTCGTGCCGTTCCCACCGCTCCATCGTGCCATCAGGTCCTGCCCGCGAAACCTGAACTCGATGCCGGGCACGGTGCCATGAACCGCCGACACGTGCATCGGCTTCGCGAACTCGAGCACCCAGACCACCCGCTGGCCCGCCGCTGCCACGAAGGGGCCTGATCGCGGGCCCTCGATCCGCACCGCCCGCTCGTCGCGCGCCGTGTCGAGGTCAAAGTCGATCGCAACTGGCGTGGAAGCGTTACCGGCCACGTCCACCTGCCGAACCCGCCATCGGTTCAAGCCCGGTTGCGGTGCATAGCCGCCCCAGACAGCCGTTGATGGATGCCATGTGCCGTCGTCGCGGCTGTACTGCAGCGTCGAGTCTTTTTCCTGGCCTGAAACAGCAAGATTCCCATTCGACGTGATCCTGTCGGTGGCCGACGCGCCCGTATCCTGCCGGAGTGCCACCCGCAGCGGAGCCGCTGAGCGATCGAGCCGAAACGTGAGCGTCGGACCGACGGGTGTCACCCTGCCGGCGGCATCGACGACCCTCGCGGCCACTTGATAGATGCCGTCTCCTCCGATGCCCGCCGGCACGAAGCGACGGGCATCGGTCATCACGGCGGTGCGGAAGTCATATCCGTTGAAGCAATATTCGACCCGCTGTCCCGCCGCCAACGGACGGCTGATGGAAAGCGTGGTGTCAGACGTGATGCGGTCGTTCGCGTTGCGGCCGGTGTCGTGGGCCAGTGAGAGCGAGACGCCGACGGCGCACACGCGACGTGGCTCCATGGCTTCGATGGAAAGCGAGTGCGACCTCCGCGACGGCACGCGGTCGCGGCTTCTGTCTTGTTGCATGGCTCCTCCCGGTTCCCCCCACGCGGCAGGGTGGCTGTCGGAGGGGATCGGCATTCGAGGCCGGTGACAACAATTCCGCGTCGCGGGCACTCCAGGTTTGCCCAAACTGCATGCCCGCGGAGCGAGGAACATCCACCCAGGCCGTCTTCACGCGATGATGTCGTCGATTGGCGTGCCGTGGTCGATCGCCAGCCGCTTGCGGCCCGGCACGTCGAGCTTGTGCGAGTCGAGACCAAGCTGCTTGAGGATCGTGGCGTGGATGTCGGTGACGTAGTGCCGGTGCTCCACGGCATGAAAACCGAGTTCGTCGGTGGCGCCGTGCACATGGCCCCCCTTGATTCCGCCGCCGGCCATCCAGACCGAAAACGCGAAGGGATGATGATCGCGGCCATCGGAGCCCTGCGAGCCGGGCGTGCGGCCGAACTCGGTCGCGAAAATCACGATCGTCTCGTCGAGCAGGCCGCGGCGGTCGAGATCCTCGAGCAACGCCCCGATCGGCTGGTCCACCTGCAGCGACAGCTTCTCGTGGTTGGCCTTGAGGCCACCGTGGGCGTCCCAGGCACCGGCCCCGCCGCCGCCGTGCTGGATCTGGATGAATCGCACGCCCCGCTCCACGAATCGCCGTGCGGCGAGCAGCTGCATCCCAAAATCCTTGCAGTGGGGTAGGTCGAGGCCGTAGAGCGTCTTCGTCTCTTCCGTCTCGTCGGCGAAGTCCACCACCTCCGGCACGCTCCGCTGCATCTTGAACGCGAGTTCATACGACGCGATCCGCGCGGCCGTCGACGGGTCGTTCGGATACTCAACGCCGGTCAGGCCGTTGAGTTGCTCGACCAGGTCGAAGCCTATCGACTGTGCCTCGTGCGAGAACGCCCGCTCGGGTCTGCCGAAAGCAAGCGGATTGTTCGGGTCGATCCGCAGCGGCACGGCGTCGTGGGCGGGCCCCAGGTAGTGGCCATCCTTCTTGTTCCAATACTCCCGCGTGCCGATTGAGATGAACTGAGGCAGGTTGTCGTTGAGCGAGCCAAGCCCGTAGTGCACCCAGCCGCCCAGGGTTGGCTGCACCGGGTCGAGCATGTGGCGGCCGGTGTGAAACTGGGTCTGCGCACCGTGGTTGGAGTCGGTGGTCCACATCGACCGCACGATCGAGATCTTGTCGATGTTTCGGGCCGTGTGGGGAAACCAGTCGCTGACCTCGATGCCGCTCTGCCCGTGCTTCTTGAAGCCCACCTGCAGCGGAAAGAGGATGTTGCGCTGCAGGCCATTGCCATCAGGCACCGGGGCCCGCTCCTTGGCGAGCTTGGCTGGGTTCTGGACCTCTGCGTAGGGACTCTCGGCGATCGTCTTGCCGGCGTACTTCGTGATCTCCGGCTTGGGGTCGAAGCTCTCCATGTGGCTCACGCCGCCGTTCATGAACAGCCAGATCACGCTCTTGGCCTTGGGGGCGAAGTGCGGCCTGCCGTCAGGCGGCGTCCAGACGGCCGAGTTCGCCACGCCGTCGCGGTGGAGCATCGCGCCGAGCGCCAGCCCCGTGAATCCAAGGCCCATATCGGCCAGGAACGCGCGTCGTCCAAGAAGCCCCCGGCGGAAGCCTGACGATACGTCGAGCGACGATACAAGCCCCCGGCGTAAGCCGGGGGACTCTTGTCCGGCAGCGGATACCGTGTTCCATGTCATCGGTTCACCTCAGCGTCACGAAATCGTTGTGGTTGAGCAGCGCCCACACCATGTGAACGAGCGCCGGATCGGCACCCGCGCCGGCGGGATTCCCGAGCGCACGCCACTTCCTGATCGCCGCGGAGCAGGCGGCCCGTTCGTCGGCCGAAGGCCTGCGGTCGAGCAGCATCACGAACGCCCGATCCAGGAACGCGTCGTCCGTCATGCCGCCATCGCCCGCCGCGCCAGGGGTGAGGATCCGCTCCACGATTTTCGTCGCCGAGTCGTGCACGATCGCCGCATTGGAGATCGCGAGGGCCTGCTGCGGCACGATGCTCTGGTCGCGACGGTAGCATTCTTTGACATCCGCATCGTCAAACGTCGTGAGGAAGAGGTTGCGGTCGACGTCGGAGTGCCAGAAGTAAATGCTGCGACGGAATGACTTCGACTGCTCGCCAGCGGGTATCGAAGGGCCGCCCATCGTGGCATCGAGCGTGCCGGCCAGCGACAGGATGCAGTCACGAACCACCTGTGCCTCCAGCCGGACCGGCTCCCGCCGCCAGAGGAGCTGATTGTCGGGGTCGGTCTTCAGGCTGGCCTCGGCCCCCACGGTCGTTGAGCCCATGCGGTAGGCGGCCGACGTGACGATCAGCCGATGCAGGTGCTTCATGCTCCACGGTTTCCCGGCCGCCGGACCTGCGACCAACTCGCTCGCCAGCCAGTCGAGCAGTTTCGGATGCGTCGGGGCGTTGCCCTTGCGGCCAAAGTCGAAGACCGTGGTGACAAGCGGCTTGCCGATGTGCCGCATCCAGATGTGGTTGACCGCCACGCGGGCGGCGAGCGGATTTCGCGGATCGACGATCCACTCGGCAAGGGCCTTCCGACGGCCGGTGCTCGTGGTCGGAAACGGCACTGACGGGTCATCGGCTCCGGAGTTCTTGAACCGCGTGGGCGTCCATTTCGCGCCGACGAGCGGCGTGAACTTCTCGTCGGCCTCGCCCACCGCTTTCACTGCCTTCTCCAGCGACTCGCGTGCCTTGGCCAATTCCTTCTCGAGGCCCGCAATGGAGGAAGCGTCTTTTTTTTCCTCGGCTGCCTTCGTGAGCTTGCCCGCGATCTCGCCGACTTTGCCCCATGCCTTGGCAACGGCGAGTTCGCGTTCCGCTCGCACCGCAGCTTTCGCCAACTCAGCCGCCTGCTTGCGGGGTGGATCGGCTTCGGAAGCGGAGGCAGAGTCTGCGGCGGCCCATGCGGCCCGCGTCGCCTCGGCACGCTTTTCGACCGCTGCCAAATCCGCCTTGGCGACAGCCAGCGCCTGCTGCGTGAGCAGCGTTGATTCCTTCGCGACCGCCGCCTCGGCCGACTCGACCGCACGGCGGGCCGTGGCGAGATGGGCGTCGAGCACCCACGGCCGGCGCTCCGGCTCGGCTGCCGGTTTCGGGAGCATGATCGGCTGGA
>CANHYS010000191.1 GCA_947464585.1 Planctomycetaceae bacterium
AAGTTCGACCTGCGGAGCCTGGTCCGCGACATCTGCAACTCGCTGGTCTATCAGCTCTCGAGCAAGCCGACGCCTTCCAATGCCGGCGACACCCGGCAGTTTTCTCACAGCCACCTGCGGCGGCTGCGGGCCGACGCGATCATCGACTCTGTCGTCATGGTCACGGAAGTGCCCAGGAACTTCGGCAATTTCGCGGCCGGCACGCGTGCCATCGACGTCTATCCACGGCATCAGGGCGACACTGCCGGTCCGCACTTCGCGGATCCGTTCTTCCACACGTTTGGTGCGGCCAGCCGCGCCACGGTGGCTGCCGCCGAGACGAAGCGGGAGCCGACGCTGTCGCAGGCACTGCACATGATCGTGGGCGACAGCGTTCGCGACCGGCTGTCGCAGGGCAAGGTGATCAAGCAGCTGATCGAGACGAAGTCGACGCCCGAGGACATCATCGACGAACTCTACATCCGCACGCTCTCACGCCGTCCGACGACGGCCGAGATGACCGGCATGCGGGCGATCGTGGGTGACAACGTCAAGGAGCCGGCGGTCTACGAGGACATCCTCTGGAGCCTGCTCAACTCGACCGCGTTCCTCTTCAATTACTGAGCCCTGGTGTGCGGGGCGGGCGCCGGCTTCTCCAGCTGAGATGCTGAGGAGCCGGTCGGAGGCACGCGCAGGAGCCGGTGAACTTTGCGACTCACGAGCGATTCACCATCGCCCGCGAGCATCCTGTAGCAAAGTCCGCCGGCGACGAGCATGCCGCAGCCGGCGAACCATTGCGGGTGACCCGGGGCGGGGAACGCCCGAGTAAGTCGGCGTCGCTCTGGCATGGCAACAGGTATCCGATGCTCGCCCGGAGTCCCCCGGCTTCCGCCGGGGGCTTTTATTCGAGCGACACGCTTTTCGGTTTTCGCCGTGGGCTTTACAACAGCGGCTTCCCCATCACCCACGGAGAGCCCTCATGAGCCCGATTCCCCAGGAAGATGTTCTCGTCGTGCCGCGGTCGCTGCTCGAGCGGGCCGGGATCTTTCAGGGCTTCTGTGGCGACACGGCCAGCTACCTGCCGCTCCTGCTCGATCCGCGGCACACGTCGTGGCGGCCGCGGGCGAGCGTGGAGGAGGATCCTTCGTTCAAGCAACTGATCCCCTACTGCGTGCTCTCGTGGCGGGCCGAGGATGGTACGCCGCGCTACTTCGCCTACACCCGTGGTGGTGGGCAGAGCGAGGCGCGGCTGCGGGCCAAGCGGTCGGTGGGCATCGGCGGTCATATCGCGAGCACCGACGGTGAGCATGGCGACGACGTGTCGTATGAATCGGGCATGAAGCGTGAACTCGCCGAGGAGGTGGCCATCGGCGGCAATTGGACGTCACGGTGCGTCGGCCTGATCAACGACGACGCCACGCCGGTGGGGAGCGTGCACCTCGGCATCGTGCACATCATGGAACTGGAACGGCCCGAGGTCTGTTCCCGTGAGAGCGAACTGGTGGAGTGCGGGTTCGACACACTGGAAAAACTGCTGGCCGACCGGGAGCGGTTCGAGACCTGGTCGCAGATCGCCCTCGACGCGATCGCTACCGGTGCGGTGTCGTAAAATGGGGACGGGAGTGATTTTCCCTCGAGACCTCCAGATTCGCGTTGTGTTGTGATGGCCGGAAAATCGCTCCCGTCCCCATTTTATACTGGGGTCATGACCGCTCCATCCGCGCCGATCTATCTCGACAACCACGCCACCACGCGGCTCGACCCGCGGGTGCTCGAGGCGATGCTGCCGTGGCTGACCGACCACTACGGCAACGCGGGGAGCGTCACGCACGAGCTGGGCCGCGAGGCCCGGGTGGTGGTCGATGCGGCCCGCGAGACGTTTGCCGCCGCGATCGGCGGCACCGCCAGCGAGATCGTGTTCACGGGCGGTGCGACCGAAAGTAACAACCTCGCGCTGCTCGGTTCCGCACGCCGTTGGAAGGCTCTTGCGAAACCGGGTGACGGCGGCGGCCACATCGTCACCGTGGCGACCGAGCACGATGCCGTCCTCGATCCGATCGAGCATCTGGAACGGCAGGGGGTGGCCGTGACGCGGCTGGCAGTCGAGCCGCAGGCCGCCACCGAGATTTCGGCCAACGGCATTCCGGGTCGCATTCGGCTCGATGGCCTTGCGGCTGCGCTTCGGCCCAACACGTTACTCGTGTCGGTGATGCTCGCCAACAATGAGATCGGCGTGGTGCAAGACATCCCCGCGATCGCCGACCTCGTGCACTCGAGCGGCAAGGGCACGCTCCTGCACGTTGACTGCGCCCAAGCGATCGGCCGGATGGCCGTCGACATCAACGCCCTCGGCGCCGACCTCGCGAGTTTTTCCGCGCACAAGTTTCACGGGCCCAAGGGAATGGGCGTCCTCTGGCTGAGGCGTCGAGGCCGCGTGGTCCGCGTCGAGCCGCTCGTCTACGGCGGCGGCCAGGAGCGGGGCATGCGGAGCGGCACGCTCGACGTGCCCGGCATCGTCGGCATGGCCGAGGCGGCGCGGCTGGCGGTGGTGGGGCTGCCTGAGGAAACTGTCCGCATGCGGCAGCTGCGGGATCGGCTCTGGGACAGGCTCACGAGGGAAGTCGCGGGCATCACGCTCAACGGCCCGCCTCTTGATGTGGCCGTGGCTGGCCAGCCTGTGCGGCTCGTCAACAATCTGAATGTCTGCGTGCCGGGGGTCGACGGGCAGACGCTCCTGACCACGCTCTCGGCCGAGGGGCTGGCGGTGAGTTCCGGCAGCGCCTGCTCGTCGGAGCATCCGCGGCCGAGCCACGTGCTGCTCGCGCTCGGGCTCGACGAGGATCAGGCCCGGGCCAGCCTGCGGTTTGGCCTGTCACGGTTCACAACGCCAGCGGATATCGACGCCGCCGCCGAGCGGATTGCCGCCGGTGTGGCTCGGCTACGGGCACTGGCGTAGGGACTTTCTTCATGGGAGTCCTGTAGAATTGGCTTTGCCTCTCGGCCTCGAGGGGATACAATTTCAACACCGGTTCATGATTTTTTTGGACCGTGTTTTTCGCCACCCGTTTTGCAGGAGTTTTCACACCATGTCGGTCATGCTCACGGAAAAAGCCGCCGGTGAAGTGAAGAAGATTATCGCCGAACAGAAACTCGACCCTGCCACGGTGCTCCGCGTCGGCGTGGCTGGCGGCGGCTGCAGCGGCTTCAGTTATTCGCTCGGCTTCGATACCGCCTGGGATCCCAAGGCCGATTCAAAGAGCGAGCAGCACGGCATTGCCGTCGTCGTCGACAAGAAGAGCGACCTCTTCCTCGACGGCACGACGCTCGACTTCCACGACAGCATCGAGAAGCGGGGCTTCACGTTCAACAACCCCAACGCCAAGAAGAGCTGCGGCTGCGGCAGTTCGTTCCAGGCTTGATGGTCTAGGCCTGTTGTTCCAGGCCTGAGCCCGCGGGTTTCATTTCCTGCTGTTTTCGGGTGTTCAGTCCAAGGAGGGTCGGTGGCCCCAGAGAATGTGCGTTCAGTGATGCCGCTCGTTGAGAAAGTGCACATCGTCGGCATCGGTGATGACGGCGTCGATGGCATGACCGCGCACGCGCGGCGGCTCGTCGAGGCCGCCGAGGTGCTGCTCGGGCCCGAGTCGTGCGTGGCGATGCTGCCGGCAGCCCTCGCTGGCAAGCTCAGCACAGCGGCCAACCTCGAGGAACTCGTCGAGCGGATCGAGAAGGCGGGCGCGAAGAAGATCGTCGTGCTCGCCTCGGGCGACCCGCTCTTCTACGGCACCGCTCGGTATGTCTGCGCGAAGCTCGGCAAGGATCGCTTCGAGGTCGTGCCGCACGTCAGCAGCATGCAGCTGGCGTTTGCCCGCGTGAAGGAATCATGGGAGGAGGCGTTTCTCACCAATCTCTCCGGGCAGTCGATCGAGCGGGTGATCGACAAGATCCGTACGAGCGAGACGGTGGGCCTCTTCACCAGCGAGCAGTGGCCGCCGTCCGCGGTGGCGCAGACGCTGCTCGAAGAGGGCATCGATTACTTTCAGGCCTATGTCTGTGAAAACCTCGGGTCGCCCGACGAGCGGGTCACGCAGGGCAGCTTGGCCGAGATCGCGAAGGAGTCGTTCAGCGGGCTCAACGTGATGATCCTCGTGCGGAAGGCCCGAGTGGCCGACAAGCCCGGGCAGATCGGCACGCGGCTGTTCGGCAACCCCGACGACTGCTTTCTGCAGTCGCGGCCGAAGCGCGGGCTGCTCACGCCCGCCGAGGTGCGGGCCCTGGCCCTCTCCGAGTTGGGTCTGCGAACCGACAGCGTGGTCTGGGACGTTGGCGCGGGCAGCGGCTCGGTCGGCCTCGAGGCGGCGCGGATCGCCCGCGACGGCACGGTGCATGCCATCGAGATGGATTCCGACGACCACCAGCTCATCCTGGAAAACGCCCAGCGTTTTGGCGTGACCAACCTGCGGGCCGTGCTCGGCAAGGCGCCCGAGGCCTGGGCTCGTCTGCCCGATCCCGACGCGATCTACGTGGGGGGCAGTGGCCGCGACGTCTCCATGCTCGTGGAAGAAGC
The DNA here is from genome assembly GCA_947464585.1 of Planctomycetaceae bacterium. The sequence goes on from CANHYS010000191.1 coordinate 4,544, forward strand.
CTGGAAGCGGCTCAAATGCGGCGGACGGCTGGTGACGGCCTGCAACAGCATCGAAAACCTCGCCGCCGTGCACGCCATGCTGCGGGCGCGGTCGGGTGACGCCTCCTACTGGATGGTGAATATCGCCCGCGGCATCGAGCAGATGGATCGCATCCGGTTTGAGTCGCTCAACCCGATCTTCCTGATCGCGGCCACGAAGCCGGCGGCGTAGCGTTTCGCCAGCTTTGAGTCAGGGTGCGTGAGCCCATGAACGACCTGCCCCCACCGCTCGACTGCATCGCCGTCGGCGCCCATCCCGACGACGTCGAGATCGGCTGCGGCGGCACGCTCGCGGTGCTGGCCGCGCAGGGGTATCGCGTCGGTATCGTCGATCTGACCGATGGCGAGCCCACGCCCCGGTCGAGCGGGCCGGCGGAGCGGCTCGCCGAGGCGACTGCGGCAGCGAAGGTGCTGGGCGTGGTGCACCGCGAGCAGCTCGGCTTCACGAACCGGCGGCTGTTCGACGACTTTCAAGTTCGCGTGGCCCTGGCGAAGGTGTTTCGTCGCTGGCGGCCGCGGCTCGTGCTCGGCCTCGGCGACAAGACGCCGCTGGCCTCGCCCGATCACGCGCAGGCCGTGGCGATCACCGAGGCGGCCGTCTTCTATTCACGGCTCACGAAGTGGGACGACACGTTCGACGGCCTCCCCGTGCACACCGTGCCGAACTTCCTCACGTATTTTCTCTTTGCCGGCCTGCCCCAGGTGCCGCACGGCCATTGGCCGCTGGTGGTGAACATCTCGAGCCAGCTCGAATGCAAGCTCGAATCGATCGCCTGCTACAAGTCGCAGTTTCCGGCGGAGAAGGCCCACGTGTTTCCGCGGGTGCGCTCGATGGCCGCCACCGTCGGCATGATGGCTGGCTGCGAGGCGGGCGAGGTGCTTGCATCGAGCCGCATCCCGTGCACGGGCGACCTCATGCAGATGATGGTGCCTTAGGGAGCATGCAAGAGTCGACGGTTCGGG
>CANHYS010000192.1 GCA_947464585.1 Planctomycetaceae bacterium
GCTACGCGAAGGTGTTTCAGAACCTCGACAATCACATCTCGCAGCGGGCGCACGACATCTACGACATCGAGAAGAGCCTGCTTCGCAACCTGCTGGGGCAGCGGCGCGAGACGCTCGCCATGATCTCTCAGCCGGTGATCGTGCTGGCCCACAACCTCACTCCCAGCGAGACTGCCAACCTTGACCGGCGGTTCGTGCAGGGCTTCGCCACGGAATTGGGCGGACCGGGCAGCCATACCGCGATCGTGGCGGAGGGGCTCGAAATCCCGGCGGTCGTAGGCATCGGCCCGTTTCTGGCAGACGTTTCCGGCGGCGAGCCGGTGATCCTCGACGGCAACCAGGGGATCGTGATCCTCCAGCCCGACGAGGAGACGATTGCCCGCTATCGGCTCGAGGTGGAGGCAGCCCGCACCGTCGCGAAGAAGCTCGATCGGCTGCGGGATCTTCCCGCCGTGACCACCGACGGCGTGCGCATCCAGATCACGGGCAACATCGAGTTTCCCAGCGAGGCCGAGCAGTGCCTGAGCCGGGGATGCGACGGCATCGGCCTGTACCGCACCGAGTTCCTCTACCTGACGAGCCGGCGCGAGCCGACCGAAGAGGATCACTTCACTGCCTACCGTGACGTGGTGCAGGCGATGCCCGGCATGCCGGTCGTCATCCGCACACTCGACCTTGGCTCCGACAAGATGCTCACGGAGACGAAGTCGGAGGAGGAGCGGAATCCCTGCCTCGGCCTCCGCAGCATCCGGCTCTCGTTGCGGCAGCTGCCGATGTTTCGCACGCAACTGCGGGCGATTCTCCGGGCCAGTGCCCTGGGCGACGTGCGGGTGCTTTTCCCGCTCGTCTCCACGATCGTCGAGCTGCGTCAGGCCCGCATGGTTCTGGCGGACGTGATGGAAGATTTGGCCGAGCACGGTATCGCGTTCAACGCGAAGATGCCGGTCGGCATGATGGTCGAGACACCCGCCGCCGTGATGATGCTCGACGCATTCATCAAGGAGGTCGACTTCGTCTCGATCGGCACCAACGACCTGATCCAGTACACGCTGGCGGTCGATCGGGGCAACAAGGAGGTCGCCGAACTCTACAACGCCTGCGATCCGGCGGTGCTGCGGCTCTTGCGCCGCACGCTGGATGTGGCGGCCGAGGCCGGCGTGCCGGCGACGTTATGTGGTCAGATGAGCGGCAGCGTGATGTACACGCAGCTGCTTCTGGGATTGGGCCTGCGGCAGCTGAGCGTGCCGGCGAGCGCCATCCCCGAAGTGAAGCAGGTGGTCCGAAGTGTTTCGGCCGCTGAATGCCGCGCGATAGCGGAAAAAGCGCTGACGATGGACGCCGCGCGGGAGGTGAAGGCCTACCTGCGTGACCAACTCCGTCGGCTGCTCGCGGAAACGATCGCGTAGCAGCGAGGCTGCCCACGCGACACCCTCCCTGCGGGGCGGGAAGTCATCGAAAGGAAAACAGGTATGAAACAGGAAATGCTCATCAACGTGTCGCAGCCGGAAGAGTGCCGGATCGCGATCATGGAAGACGGCGTGCTGGAGGAGCTCTACGTGGAGCGGACCAGCCAGGACAACCTTGTTGGCAACATCTACAAGGGCCGCATCGTCAACATCGAGCCGAGCATCCAGGCGGCGTTTGTCGACTTCGGCGTGGGCCGCAACGGCTTCCTCCACATCAGCGACGTGGAGCCACAGTATTACCGGCAGGGCGGGCTCGATCCCGACAAGGCATTCGAGGCGGGAGAGGCCGGCAGCCGCGGTGCCGACATCGAGGAGACCGATGCAGACGGGCGACCCAAGGCAGCCACGCGGCGGAAGCCCCGCCTGGGCGACCGGCCGCGGGTGAAGCCGCCCATCCAGGACGTGCTGCGGCGTGGCGACGAGGTGCTCGTCCAGGTGATCAAGGAGGGCTTCGGCACCAAGGGGCCCACGCTCTCCACCTATATCTCGATCCCGGGCCGCTACCTCGTGCTGATGCCACCGCTGGGCCGCGTGGGCGTGTCGAAGAAGATCGACGATGAACACGAGCGGCGGCTGCTCCGCGACATCATGCTCGAACTGCGTCCGCCGAAGGGTGTCGGGTTCGTCGTCCGCACGGCAGGCACGGAGCGGACCAAGTCGGAGATGGCCCGCGACATGGCCTACCTGCTGCGACTCTGGAAATCGATCGTCCGACGGATGCGGAAGTATTCCGCTCCGATCGACATCTACCAGGAATCGGACATGATCATCCGCACGATCCGTGACATGTTCACGGAGGATGTGGGGCGGATCCTGATCGACGAGCCGGCAGCCTACGAACGGGCCCGGGAGTTTCTCGAACTGGTGATGCCGAAGTATGTGTCTCGGCTGCAGCTCTACGAAGGCAAGGAGCCGCTCTTTCACCGCTACGGTCTCGAGGAGGAGATCAGCCGCATCCACCAGCGGAAGGTGCCGCTCAAGGGTGGCGGTTCGATCGTGATCGACACCACCGAGGCGCTCGTGGCGATCGACGTCAACTCGGGCAGCTTCCGCACCGAGAAGTCGGCGGAGGAGAACGCCTACCAGATGAACCTGATCGCCGCGAAGGAGATCGCCCGGCAGCTGCGGCTCCGCGACCTGGGCGGCGTGATCGTCAACGACTTCATCGACATGCGGCGGGAGAAATACCGGCGTGGCGTCGAGAAGGCGCTGCACGATGCCATGAAGCGGGACCGCGCCCGCACGAAGATTCTGCGGACGAGCCCGTTCGGCCTGATCGAGATGACCCGGCAACGGATTCGGCCATCGCTTCGGAAGAGCATCTTCCGCGACTGCCCCACCTGCTCGGGCACTGGCATCGTGAAGACCGCCGAGAGCATGGCGATCGAGGTGATGCGCACGCTCCAACTCTCCGCAACGCGGGACGACATCGCGCGTCTCAACGTGACGGTGCACGACGAGGTGGCGACCTGGATCAACAACCGGAAGCGCCGGGAGATCGCCCAGTTCGAGGATGCCACGCACGTGCAACTGCATGTGACGGGCAAGGAGAGTGCATCGCCCGAGCATCTCCTCATCGAGGCCTGGGATTCGAGCGGCCGTACCGTGCGGTTCCCGTAAAAACCCATGTTTTTTGGCCCCACTCGACCCAGCGACCGTCCATTGCTAGGCTAAGAGGCTCGAAAAAAGACCCGTTTCGGGCAGTCAGTTCGTGTCGTCACCCGACCCCTTTTCCTTCGTCCTTTCACAGCGGTAACCACCATGGCCAAGTCTGCTTCGACCAGTGCTCCCTCGACGTCTGCCTCCAGCATGGCGGACGCCGGCCATCACTACGCCATCGTCGTCGACGGCGGTCGGCAGTATCGCGTCAGCGAGGGCGAGGTGCTCGACATCGACTTCCGCCACCTGCCGGCTGGCAGTGAGGTGGTCTTCGACGAGGTTTTGGCTGTGAGCAAGGCTGGTGTGCTGACGCTCGGTGCTCCGGTTGTGAAGGGTGCGAAGGTGAAGGCCGAGGTGGTCGGGGTCGTGCAGGGCAAGAAGATCTACGTGCAGAAGTTCGCCCGTCGCAAGAATTACCGCCGTCGCACAGGCCATCGTTCGATCTCGACGACGGTCCGCATCGCGTCTATCGGCTGACGCCGCTTCACGGCAAGGCTCGGCATCGTGCCGACCTTGCCTTGGCCGACCTCCGTCGGCTGGTTCTGACCCGGCCCTCCGGGCCTGGCGCTGGGTGTTCCTCCTCGTGGCAGCAAGTTTTCAACTTGCTGAATGCGGGTTGCCTCAGCTTCCGGCCAGAATCCCCGCCAGCGGGCCACCGCGACGGCAGAGATCGTCGACGCGGGCCGACACTGCCGCATCCTCCTCGACGGGCGGCGCGTGATGCGGCTTGAGCCGGGCATCGATCACGAGCGGCCCCCGGCAGCCCCAGTGCTTCTGGTGCACCGCCGCATCGACGCCGTGGACGTCGGCCGCGGGGTTTGATCGGGTGAACGTCAGCCAGAGGAAGTTTTCCAGGCTCGCCGCCGCGAAGTCGCTGTCATCGACGACCACGACCAGCGGCCAGGCACGCAGCGGATGTTCGGGAGCAATCGCCGCCGTCAGACGTTCGACGTCGGCCGACCACGGTGCGGCCGTGGCCGTCGCCCAGATGCTCTCGTCGTTTGGTGACTCAAGCCTGGGCCGTGGCTCGATCCGCGGCCCCTCGATCGCCACGATGCCGGGCAGGCAGACCCTTGGATTGCGGAAGCCGTCGGGCAGCGAGATGCCTGCCGCGAGGTCACGCGGCAGTGTGCGGATGGCCGGGCCGCGGGCCGCGACCACGAGTTTCGACCCGGCGTTGAAGCCGCTGCCGGAGTAATCGAGGGTGTCGATCGTGGTTTCGGTGTGGAAGTGGCAGTCGCGTCGCCAGTCGACCCGCTCGAGCAGGTGGGCGAGGAAGGGGGCCACGTCGTGGGCATCGAGGCCCGGAGCATCACCACCGCTCACGATGAAGAGATACTTGGCCAGTGAGAGTTGCCCCTGTCCGAGGATCGCGGAGGCCTGCGTGAGCAGTTCGGCGGGCCGGCCCGACCGCTTCCAGGGCATGTACCGCTCGCTGCCCACGGCGAGGAGCAGAGGGTGGACCCCCGAGGCGTCGACCGCATGCACGCTCGACACGCCGGGGAGGACGGTGGGGATCACGGGGCCGGTGAGTTCGTGCACGAGCCAGCCGAAGAGCGTGTCTTCCTGCGGGGGCCGGCCGACGACGGTCATCGGCCAGATCGCCCCGTCGCGATGCCAGACATGCTCGACCTGCATCACGGGAAAGTCGTGCCGCCGCGCGTAGTAGCCCAGATGGTCGCCGAACGGTCCTTCCGGCTTGCTGGCTCCGGGCGAGATCGTGCCCTCGATGACGAAGTCGGCGTCGGCGTAGATCGCCGGACTGTGGCCGCGGGTGATCATCGGCAGCCGATGTCCGGCCAGCACGCCTGCGAAGGTCAGTTCGGAGAGACCCTCCGGCAGCGGCATCACGGCCGAGACGGCAAGCGCCGGCGAGCCGCCGACGAAGATCGCCACCCGGAGCGGTTCGTTCCGCTCGAGCGCCGCGGCATGATGGAGGCCGATGCCGCGGTGCAACTGGTAGTGGAGGCCGACCTCGTGGTCGGTTTCGTAGTCGTTGCCTGCGAGCTGCACCCTGTACATGCCGAGGTTCGACTTCACGAGCGCCCGCCTCGTGCCCGCGTGGCGCGGGTCCTCGGTGTAGACGGCCGGCAGCGTGATGAAAGGCCCGCCGTCTCCTGGCCAGCTCGTCACCTGCGGGAGGCGCGACAGCGGAATCTCATGAGCGAGCACAGGCCCCGACCGCACTCGCCGGGGCAGCATCGAGAGGGCATCGATCGGGCTTCGCCAGTATCGCCATGGCCGGGCCAACGCCTGTGTGGGATCGATCTTGAGTTCCACCAGCCGCTTCACGCGGTCGAGCGAGTCGGCGAAGATCCGTTCGATCCGCCGCTTCGTGCCGTAGAGATTGATGAGGATCGGGAAGGCCGAGCCCCGCGGATTCGTGAACAGGACGGCCGGACCCCC
>CANHYS010000193.1 GCA_947464585.1 Planctomycetaceae bacterium
AGAACTCTACAACCAGCTCGTCGCCACGAACTGGACGCATTGGGGCAGCAATCCGCCGGACCGCGAAGACTATCCTGTCCACGACGCGATCTTGATGTGGCAGAGTCGGGTGCTCGGCCGGCTGCTCAACCCACTCACGCTCGACCGAATCCGCGACAGCGAGCTCAAGGTGCCGGCCGACCAAGATGCGTTCACCACGGCCGAGTTGCTCGACCGGCTGACGAAGTCGATCATGGCGGAGGTTGATCAGACCGCTCCGGGCGACTACACCGTTCGCAAGCCGGCGATTGGCAGCCTGCGACGCGGTCTGCAGAGGCAGTACGTCTCCCGCCTCGCATCGCTCGCCATCGCTCCCAGCGGCGTCACGCCAGACGCCCAGGCGATCGCCGCGGCGCAGCTGCGGTCGTTGGAGGGGCGCATCGGGGCGATCCTGGCGAAGAACGACGTCAAACTCGATGACTATTCCCGGGCGCACCTTGGCGAGTTGCAGGCGCGGATCCGCAAGGTGCTCGACGCGAGCCTCGAGCTGACCAGCCCCTGATCCTCTCGGAGCCCCCGCCATGCACATGGTCGTCGCGGTACTGCGGCCGGCACAGCTCGAGGCGGTGCGGCAGGCGCTGGCCGCCGTCCACGTGACGCGGCTGACGGTCTGTGACGCGCAGGGCTATCATGAGACCGGCGACGGATCGCGGATCGCGCAGGAGTCGGTGATGGAGATCGCTGTGAACGACGATTTCCTCGACCGGACCGTCGACACGATCCGTAAGGCGATGCTGCTCGGTGCGGAACCGGCAACAGACGGTGTGGGTGACGCGTTCGCGACCGCGTCAGCCGGGCTGTTCGTGCTCCCGATCCACGATGCCGTGCAGATCTACCGCGACGTGCGCGGTCCGGAGGCGGTATGACGATATCGATCATGAGCCCGACGACGGCTGGGGATTCCGGCAGCGACGGACCGCAGGTCCTTCTCATCTCCCCAGACCTGCTTTCGACGAGCCGGATCGCCGGTCTCGCCAGGGAAGCCGGAGGACGCCTGGAGACGCTCCGTCATCTCGACGGCCCGCTGCCGGGAGGCCCATACGACCTCGTGCTGCTCGATCTTCAGGCTGTGAACGGTGACCCGGCGGTTTTGGTCACGCGGTGTCTGGCGCTCATCGAGCCACAGCGGGCACAGACGGGCAGGACAGCCCGACTCGTTGCCTTCGGGCCGCACGTGGCCAAGGATCGACTCGAGCAGGCGAAGGCCGCGGGCGCCGATGCCTCGGTGAGCCGCGGCGAACTCCTCGGCGGTTTTCCCGCGATCGTCAAGCAGTGGTGCGGCTGAGTCAGACCCCGCCAACGGGCTCCTCGAGCACAACTTCATCGACCTCGGTGCCGTCGACGTCCTGACGCAGGAGCAGATAGGCCGCCGTGGCGATCGCCCAGAAGTAGCCCCACCCAAAGGATGACAGGAGCGTCTCGAGTCCCCGCATCCAGAAGCCGATCGCCCGTGCACCCCACGGTGCGGCAGCAGCCGTCGCACCTCCCGCACCGATGGCGTCCATCACGGCCACCGTCCGCCCATGCCCCATGCCAAAGCTGGCAGCCCACATCGCCAGCGTACCGATGGCGTCGGCAAAGACACCTGCCGCTGCCAAGGCCGGCAGGGCCACCAACCCTGCGACGAGACCGTAGAAGGCATAGTGAAGCGGCCGCTGGTAGAGGTAGGAAAACGCCGTGGAAATCGCCTGGAAGCTATCGCCACGCTCAACCCCGACGGCCGCCACCATCAGTGGCCAGCCGGCCAAGAGGCCGACGGCGAGGATCGCGAGCACCACGGCTCCCGCGAGAACCAGCGGCCAGACGGCTCCAGCGAGTGCCAGGCCCAGATCGGTCCGCATCAGCAGACCGAGCAAAGCCCCCGGCACGGAGAGCACGAGGATGCCAAGGAGGACGAATGCGACCGCGTTGAACGACGAGGTCCACTTTCGCGTGCCGTACCACACCGCACCGGACAGTCCCGGCGCATCCTCGCCGATGAGCGTGAGCGCCACGTGCCGGGTGATGGCAGTCCCGAAAATCGACCACACAAGCACGAACCAGCCGAGCCGAGCCAGCGCCCCGACCATCTGGCTCATCGTGGCCGACGGTCGAAATGGCACCGACGCCAGCCGCAACACATCCCCAGCCACAACTGGCACGCGATCGAGCAGGCCGAGCAGGCCAGGCATCACGCTCCGACTTGGCACCAGCAGACGTCCACCGGGCAGCCCGCCGGAGCTGGAAGGCAGCACGAGCCCATCCACGGTCGACTGCTGGCCGACTCCGGCCGCAGCGATCACGTCGGCGGCCTGCTCAACGCCTGCCAACTGCATGCGATCTGCGAGAGACCAGCCGGCCCACGTGGCCAGCGCACCGAGCGCCGCCAACAGGATCACCGTCGGTGAGAAGGCGGCGCCGGCGGCGCGAAACAGGAGCCACCACGGCAGAGCCTCGCTCCACTGGATCTCATGCACGATCCTGCCGGCGGGAGACACCTCCGTCGTGTTCGCATGGTGAGCCGGGGTAGGGCTGGCGGAATCTGACATGTCTTCACCCTCGTCTGTGAGGCCACGGGACTCGCGAACCGGGAGCAACTCCCGCGCGGGCCCAGAGTATACGCAGGCCGGGCCCGTCTGCCCTACTCGTCGCCTTCACCCTCGTCATCCTCCGGCTGCTTCTGCTCAGGGAGAGAGTAGGCCTCGTCGAGCCAGCGGCCGAGATCAATGAGGCGGCAGCGCTCGCTGCAAAACGGAGCCGTCGGCGTGGCTTCGAGGTTCACGCTGGCATCGCACACCGGGCAGAGTGGCATCGTCTACTCCGATCCCTTCGATCCAGACCCGCCGCCGGAATCGGATTTCCCAGAGTCCGACTTTTTGGAGCCGCCCTCTGACTTGCCACCCGAATCGGCAGCCGCGCCCTTCTTGTACGATTCGCTGCGGTAGTCGGTCTTGTAGAACCCCGATCCCTTGAACACGATTGCCCCGCCGGCGCCGATGAGCCGACGAAGCTTCTTCTTCTTGCACTTCGGGCAGGTCTTCTTCACGCTGTCGGTCATCGACTGAAACAGTTCGAAGGCGTGCCCGCAGCCGTCGCAGACGTAATCATACGTGGGCATGGTTCATTCCTCCTTGGAAACGATCACCTGGGCCGGCCGGACAACCCGGTCATGCAGTTTGTACCCGCGGCTGGCGACCCCGACGATCGTGCCCGACGCCACGCCGGGCACCACCTGTTGCAAAATGGCGTCATGGATCGTGGGATCGAATGGCTTTCCTTCCGTCTCGATCGTTTTGCAGCCATGCCCATCGAGCACCTTTTCGATCTGCTGGGCGGTCATGCGGAATCCGGCCCGCAGGCTGTCGACGTCGGCCGTCGTCTCACTTGCCTCGATCGCCCGGCGAACGGTGTCGAGCACGGGCAGCAGATCCCGCAGCAGGTCGATCTCCCGGTAGCGGAGCGCGTCTTCGTGCTCCCTCCGCGAACGTTTGCGGAAATTCTCCAGTTCCGCCTGCGCCCGGAGCACGCGATCCTCTGCGTCCCGCAGTTGCTGGGCGAACGAGTCGCCCCCAGGCAGGCCACCCGCCCCGTCCTCGTGGCCTTCGGCAGCGCCAGGCTGCTGCTCGGACGGCGAAACGGGGTCACGATCGTCGCGCGGATTCATGACTGGCTCTCCTTCTTCGATTTTGGCTTCTCGTCACGTGGCTTTTCCGTGGCATCTTTCGGCTGGAAGTAGTCGCTCAAGCGGCTGAAGAAACTCGACCGTTTCGGGCTCACGGCCTTCTGCTCCTCGGCGGCCAAGTCGCGCAGCAATTGCTCCGCCTTGGGGGAGAGCGTCTTCGGAACTTCGACATGGACATGCACGTGCAGGTCGCCGATGCCGCGGCCCCGCACCTCCGGCATGCCGAGCCCCTTCACGCGGATCACGTCGCCTGCCTGCGTGCCACGCGCGATGGCCAGCGGCTTTGCGCCGTCGAGCGTGGGCACGTCGACGGTGGCCCCCAGCGCGGCCTGGCTGAACGTGATCGGTACCTCACAGTGCAGATCGCGACCCTCGCGGTTGAGAAACGGATGCTCCTCGATCTCGATCACGCAGTAGCAGTCGCCCGGGGGACCGCCGTTGGCCCCCGGCTCGCCCTCACCCGCCAGCCGCACGCGGACGTCGCGGTCCACGCCGGCGGGAATCGTGACCCGCCGCTCGACATGCTCGGCGGTGAGCCCTTCGCCTCCGCAGTCAGGGCACTTCTCGCGGATCATGGTTCCCGCACCACGGCAGGACGGGCAGGTTGTCTGCAGGCGAAAAACGCCGGCCGACTGGATCACCTGACCGTGCCCCGCGCAATACTCGCAGGTCTGCGGCTTCGTGCCCTTCTTGGCACCACTGCCGTCGCAGCTGCCGCAGAGTTCGTGTCGGGAAAACTCGACGGTCTTGGTGGCTCCGCGGGCTGCCTCCACCAGCGAGAGCGAGACACTGGAAAAGACATCTCGCCCCTGGCGCGGCCGATTGGACTTCCGCCCGCCACCACCGCCGAAGACGCCGCCGCCGAAAAGATCACCGAACGCATCGAAGATGTCGGAAAGATCGTTGAACTCGTGCCGCGCTCCGCCCTGGAGGCCCGCATGGCCGTAGCGGTCGTAGCGGGCCCGCAGTTCATCGTTCGAAAGCACTTCAAAGGCCCGGGCCGCCTCCTTGAAGCGATCCGCGGCCTCGTTGTTGCCGGGGTTCTTGTCGGGGTGGAACTTGATGGCCAGTTTGCGATACGCGTCGGCTATCTCCGCGCCGCCGGCGCGGCGTTCCACTCCCAGCACCTCGTAGTAGTCACGCTCGTTGGCCATGTAGGGGCGGTCCAGACGCAGACGGAAGCGAGTGGAAAAGGCCTGGGCTTGGCTTTTTCCGCAGCCACCTCGACAGCCACTAACGAACGCTGCCTTCTGCCCGGTGCTTCTTGGCGTCTTCCTTGTCGAGGTTCGTGACGAGGGCCTCGGTCGTGAGCATGAGGCCAGCGATGCTCGCCGCGTTGGTCAACGCCACGCGAACGACCTTCACCGGATCGATGATCCCCGCCTTGAGCATGTCGACGTACTCGCCCTTGTTGGCGTCGTAGCCCATGTTCAGGTCTTTGTCGGCCACCTCGTCGGCAACCACGGCACCATCGATACCGCCGTTCTCAGCGATCTGACGAATGGGCGCCTCGAGCGAGTGCAGCACGATGTCGACGCCGATTTTCTCGTCACCCTTGGCCTGCGACCGCGCCTTCTCCACAGCCTCACGGCAACGGAGCAACGCGACACCGCCACCAGGCACGATGCCTTCTTCGACCGCCGCTCGCGTGGCATGCAGGGCATCCTCGACGCGGGCCTTCTTCTGCTTCATCTCGGCCTCGGTGCCGGCCCCGACCGAGACGATCGCCACGCCGCCGGTCAGCTTCGCCAGCCGCTCCTGCAGTTTCTCGCGGTCATACTCGCTCTCGGTGCCCTCGATCTGGGTTCGGAGCTGATGCACGCG
>CANHYS010000194.1 GCA_947464585.1 Planctomycetaceae bacterium
CACGTAGTTGGCCATGGCAAACTGCACCACGGCGAAGGATCCACCGCAGACGAGGACCGCCGGCCAGACCGCCAGGAGCCCCCGCCAGCCCGCCATCGTGGCCACCATCCAAGCCGGCACGATGAGGGAGAAGAAGGGGAGCTGACGGCCGGCCATCTGGGAGATCGCGTATTCGTCGAGGCCGGTCACTTTCGCCAGCGTGATGATGGGCGTGCCAAGGGCGCCAAAGGCGACCGGCGCCGTGTTGGCGATGAGGGCGAGGCAGGCCGCCTCGAGGGCGGGGAACCCGGCGCCGGTGAGCAGCGCCGCCGAGATGGCGACGGGAGCCCCAAAACCGGCCGCCCCTTCCAGAAAGGCCCCGAAGGAAAACGCGATCAGGAGGGCCTGCATGCGATGATCGGCGGAGAGCCGGGTGACCGACCGCTTCATGATGTCGAGGGCACCTGACTCGACGGTGAGCTGGTAGAGAAACATGGCCGTCACGATGATCCAGCCGATGGGGAAGAGGCCGAATGCAGCTCCATGGAGGGCGGCCGCCAGGGCCGCGTCGGCTGGCATGCCGACGATTCCCACGGCGATCGTCAGGGCTGTGGCGAGGCCCGCCGCGGCCGCCGCGTGGGCCGTCCAGCCGGCTCCGGCCAAAAGCCCCAGCAAGGCCACCAGCGGGAGCGTCGCCACCAGCGTTGAAAGCAGCGGCGAGGAGAGCGGATCGTAGACGTGCGACCAGACCATGAATGGGATCGAAGGGGGGGGTAGGGCGGATTATCCAGCCGTTATAGACTTCCCCACAGGGCTGCACGCTGACGGCAAGGGAAAGAGTACCGACCGGCCGGGGCCGCCGTTTTTTCTTGCTATCCAGAAAGTTTCCGCGGCGACGTGAACAAGGCTGTTGACTACGCCGTATCAAACCATTAACAATATAGAGACGAGTGGGGAGGGCCCAAAAACCCTCAGTACAGTTGTCAACGGAGAAAGTCAGGGCCTCCGTCGGCGCCGGGTGCCATGCGGAGAGGGATGGCCAACGGTTGACAGGTGTCAGGCTGGGTTTGAGGGGTGGTGCTTCCTACGCGTCTGGTTCGTGTGTCGATTGGCTTTTCATTGTTTCTTTTCTTTTCATGCCCGAATGGGTGGAGGATTCTCATGACAATTTCCAAGAATCGCGGGGGTTTCACCCTCGTCGAACTGCTGGTGGTCATTGCGATCATCGGCACGCTGGTTGGTCTGCTGCTGCCGGCTGTCCAGTCGGCTCGTGAAGCTGCTCGTCGCAGCGCCTGCACCAACAACATGAAGCAGCTCGGCCTGGGCGTGCTGAACTTCGAGAGTGCCCGTAAGCGTCTGCCGGCCGCGATCAGCGGCATCGGTTCGAGCAGTGGCAATCAGGCTGGCGGTTACAGCTGGGTTGTGGCGATCCTGCCGTTCCTGGAGGAGACGAACCTCTACACGCAGATCTCGAGCAACTCGGCTCGTCTGAGCAGCGGGTTCTCGAGCACGGTGAATCAGGCTCAAGCCAGGACGTCACTGCCGCAGCTGGTCTGCCCCTCGTTCGCCGGCGACAAGTCGAGCGCCACGGGGAACGCTGTGACGCTCTGCGGTGTGACCAACTACAAGGGCATCGCTGCTGTCGCAACGACCGCTGCCAACGCCCCTGTGACCGCGGGCACCGGTGGTGGTGTGATCACGGTCGAGCGGTACGGCTCGGAAGTGGGTGCTCCCTTCACGGGCCTCACGCTGGCTCAGATCACCGATGGAACGTCGAAGACGTTCATGGTCGGTGAGTCGCGAGAGGTCACGAAGGCGGCCTGGATCAACGGTGCTGATGGTTGGTTGACCGCGGTTCGTGACGCTGCCCCGGCGATGACGTATGCAGCTGCGGGCTGCACCGGTGGCACGCTCGGCATCCTCGACAACCAGGCGACGGTTGGCTCGGGTGCGATCTATGGTGGCTCAACCGACTACACCGAGTCGAGCAACCACCAGGCTGGCATCACGCTGTTCACCTACGCCGACGGCCACGTCGGTCAGGTGACCCCGGAAATCGACGGTACGCTGATGCGGAACCTGCACACCCGTGGCGGTTCGGAGCCGACCGGCGAGCAGCCGTAGTCTGATTCGCAAAGCTCTGCTTCCGGCCTAGCCTCAAGCTTAGCCTCGAGCAGATCGACGCAAACGCCGCAGCCGGAGGGGCATCCTCTCCGGCTGCGGTTTTTTGTCGGATTCGTTCGTCAACCGGGTTTCCCGTCAGATGGTGGGCATCATGAAGCCTGCAGCCATAAACCCTGCAGCCACGAGCTATCTCTTCGCCGGGGCGTTTCTCGTCGCCTGTCTCGGCCAGGGGTTCGTGTTTTTCAACGTCGGCATCCTGGACGAGGCGTTCTGGTCGGCTCAGGCACGGTATGTCGAGGCGGGCAGCCCCGAGCAATACAACCCGGCGCACGCCTACGGCCACCCCGGCGGCCCGGTCATTCTGGGCACCATTGCCGTCCATCATCTGGCCGGCATCTCGTATGAGACGGCGCTCCCGGTCTTTCTGACGCTCTTCAACAGCATCGTGATTGCCACCATTGCGACGCTTTGCCGCAGGCTCAGGCCCGACAGCCTCTGGTGGCTGCCCGTTCTCGGCACGCTCTCAATCGACAAGCTCTATGCCGTCTCCACGCCCACATCGGCGGTGGTCGGCCCGTTGCTCGTGCTGCTGACGCTCCTCACGCTCCGGATCACGCTCGGGATACTGGAGCACGGTGCGGTGTCGTGGTGGCAGCTCGCCAGTTGGAGCCTCGTCGCTGGGCTGGCCGTGGCGACCCGTTTTGATATCGGCTCGATCACGGCCCTGTTTCTCTTCGGTGTGCTCGCGACGACACTTCGCCGGCGGCAGCTCGCCGTGATCGCCGTGGCCGCGTTTGCTGTGTTCGTCGCCTGCGATCCCTACATGTGGTACATGCCGGTCTGCCACGTGGGTGATCTGATGGGGCGACTGATTCTCAACTACCGGCACTCCACGCCCGCGTCGATACCCGCGACGCTCGAGCCGATGCATGTGGTGAGTTTCTCCGCGCTCGCCTTCGTAGGCATGATGCTTTCGATTTGTGGGGAGACGAAGGTCTTTCCCTCCCGACGCACGATACCCCGGCAGCTTGTGCTGGCTCTTGTGCCACTGACAGTGCTGCTGTACGGCATCTACCTGTCGGCACGTTGTCCGGCTGTTCGCTATTTCATCCCGATCGTGTTCATCTGGCAGGCGTTCCTGCCGCTCCAGCTCTTCGATCTCATCGCGGGGCTGCGGTTAGAGTCGCTCCGCACGGAGGCGGCGCGGGCTCGCGCGAGGCAGCTCTGTGCGGCCGTGGTCGTGCTCCTGCTCGTCGGGAGCCAGATCGCGTTTCTCCTCGACCACGCCCGGCTGGAGGGGCGGCAGTCAGTGGTGGTATCCCGCAGCGCAAGCAAGGGAATTCGGCTACGGCCGTCCTTCGGGCGGTTTTGACCGTCCCGCGGCCTCTCGGGCCGCAGCGAGCTTTTCCTGCGCGGCGACGGTGTCGGGATGGTCGGAGCCGACCGACTGCGTGTAGCCATCCACCAGGAGCCCGTAGAGGCGAACGGCCTCCGCATGGTCGCCCTTCGCCGTGGCTTGCGTGGCCATCGCGACGGCGAGCTTCGTCGCCGTCGCCTGCGACTGCTGATGCTCCAGGCCGAAGCGTGCGGCGGCTTCGGTCGCCAGCCGCCGCCGCACGGCCACGGCCTCGTCGATCCGGCCGGTTGCCAGAAGGATTTCCACGAGCGCGTCATCGAGCCCCGTCGTATCGATGGTGCGGCCTCGCCACGACCTTCCAACCTCTGCCAAGGATGCCCGTACGACCTGCTCGGCCTCGTCGGGCCTGCCGGCGGCGGCGAGGATTCTGGCCAGCGAGACCGCCGCACCGTTCGTCAGGCCATCGGTGCCACCTCTGGCCCGCCGCGCCACCTCGAGCGTCTCCCTGGCCCGCCGTTCGGCCGCTGCATGATCCCCCTTGCGGCTCAAGCCCTCGGCGATGGTCGTCGCGGCGGTCAGGGTGACGGGATCATCGGGGCCGAGCTTTTCCGTCATGGCGTCGATCGAGTGCCCGGAAAGAGCCTCGGCCTCGTCCCGTTTTCCTGCCAGTCGCAAGGTCATGGCCAGGTCGCCGATCGTGGCCAGCACGGCCTTGTCATCGGGCACCAGCAGTTCCCGCTGCAGGGCGAGCCCGCGGCGGCAGAACGCCTCGGCGCCGGCAAGATCGCCCCTCTGCACGCGGCCACTGGCCAGGTCGGTGAAGACATGGGTCGACGGCTTCGCCCGCAGGGAACGCTCGGCAAACTGCCCGGCTGATTCAGGGTCGCCGGCGCTGTCGAACAGGCTGGCCATCATCCAATTCGCCCGGTAGTTGTCGGGATCCTTGGAGAGCACGTCGAGCCAGATGCCGCCCACCTTTGAATAGAGCTGGTTGCGAAACTGCGTCGTGAACACCAGCAGCATGATCACGAAGCCGGCGATCGCCGCCGCAATCCGGGTGTCGCCCGGCAGCCGATCGGGACGACGTGCCGCGATCCAGTCGGCCAGATCGACAGAGCCCATGACGATCGCCGCCACCACTGCGGCAAGGGCGAGGTACATCCGGTGCTCGTTGGCCACCGCCTCGATTGGCATGATGCTCGACGTGGGGGCAAGTGCGAGGAAAAACACGACGCCCAGCCAGGCCCACGCCCGCCGCTGCAGCGTGCCCACGGCCGTGATGGCGAGCATCGCGATGATCGTCAGCAGGGCCGGCAGCACCTGCCAGACGGAAGTCGCCACCGGCCAGCTCGAGTAGTCGAGCTGCTGGCCGACGGGCCAGACGGCCAGCCGGAGATAATGCAGGATCACGCCTGACTGGGTCAGGGCATACTGAAACGGGAGATGGTTTTTCTCGTTGAATTCCTGGTACTTCGTCGCCTGGATGGCGAGCTGCAGGCCGATCAGGAGCCAGGTGCTCGCCAGCAGGGCGTAGTACCACAGGCGGCCCCGAAGGGAGTGGAGCCAAGACGTCGCCGCTTCGGGGGCCACGAAGAACCAGTCGTAGGCGAGGATCACAAGCGGGAGCACGACCGCACTCTCCTTGGAGACCATTGCCCCGGCCGCCGCTGCCACGCTGCCGGTGAGCCATGCGACGGACCATCCCCTTCCAGTCGCCCGCGCCGCCGCCTGCGCGTAGCAGGCCAGCGACACCAGGCAGAACATCCCCGTCATCGATTCGATCCGCTGGTAGACGTAGGTCACCGCCTGCGTCTGGAGCGGGTGCACGGCCCAGATCATCGCGATCACCATCGCCAGCGGCACCGCGCGGTCGCCCCAGCGGCCACGGAGCCGCGGGGAAAGGAGCGTGATCCGGACGATGGAGAAGAGCGACAGGGCCGCGATCACGTGGACCAGCAGGTTCGTGACGTGGTAGCCGAAGGGCCGCACGCCCCAGATTGCACGATCGATCGCGAACGTGAGGTAGGGCAGCGGCCTCGTCGGCAGCTTGTTGCCGACGAA
>CANHYS010000195.1 GCA_947464585.1 Planctomycetaceae bacterium
AGAAAATGCGATGTCCCCGATTGTCGTTGTCGTAGCTGCCCTTCTCCCTGAGAACAAAGAGCTGCGATCCCTCGGTCTCGACCGGGATCTCGAGGATCTGCGGCTCCTTCATCGAGCCCGTGACCTCGCAGCAGTCGGCAGGCTCATCCTCCGAACCCGCGCGGCCACAGACGATGAACCGTCGCTCGGGGAGAGACTCCTTGGTCGCCGCGACGCGGAGCCTGAGCATGTATGAGCCAGGGGACCAGTCGCCGGGTACACGAAACTGCAAATGGATGTTCACATAGGGGTCGTTCACGCCGAGGAACGCCCCTGTTTCAACGGCCGGATGCGACGCATAGGCCGTATGGTAGGGCACCCGCAGATTCCAGTCGCGGCTGCCCATCTCGACTGCGTGCACGGAGTCATTGAACTGGAACTCGGTCGGTGACGGGGCCCCCTGCAACTTCTGCCAGCCGTGCAGCAGTGGCTCGGGCTGTTGTGGATTGGCCTTGCGAATGTCGGCGGCGGCTGTCTGATTTTCAGGCCTGCGGGAGGCGGCCTCCACGGCATTTTTCCAAAGGACAAACCGGCGGCGTTCGTCCAGTCGCGTGGCCAGCCTGCTCCGCACTCCCGGCGTGCTTGTCTCGGCTTCCAGCCGGTGGGTGCGGGACGGATGCACCGCGCCATACCGACGCCACGACTCCTGGATCGTGGCCACGGCGATCTCGTGGTATTGCTCAATCTGATCCGCCGATATGAAGAGTCTCTCGCCCGCGGTGTCGAACGTGCCCGAGCCGCCATCGGCGGGCAGCCCATCGGGGCGCGGCTGCACACCGAGCAGTTCGTGGAGCGTGTTGGCATACTCGCGACGGTTCAGCCGTCGCATCGTGGTGCGGCCGCCGGTGTCGGCCAGCGCCTTGCCGGCCACGACGATCGCCTTGGAAAGATCCTCAAGCAGGTCGGCCTTCGCGGCGGCCGTGAGCTGCTCGGCGTCTTTCGGCGGCATCTCACCTGCATTCAAGACGTTGAGCACCTTCCGCCAGCGGTCGGCCGTGTCGGCTGAGTCGATCTCCGCGGAAAGCGTGTCGATTCGAAATCCGCCACCTGCGTCATTGGGGCCATGGCAGTCCGCACAATGGGCGGCCAGCAGCGGCGGGGTGGAGGCCTTGACCCTGGCCACAACCGAAGGCTCGGCGGCCCCGGCGGCGGCGGCCACAAGGGTCGCGAGGAGCAGACTGACGGCCTGGAGCTTGACCATGTTCGCGAACCATTTCGACGCAAGAATACTTGTCAACACGAAATGACACATGTACCATAGTTGATCGCGGGCGGACAACCAAACAGATATTCATGCTGTGCATAGGTACTGTGCTGAGGCCACGTGATGCCGGTGTTGAAACGTACAATCGCTCGCAAAGCCAACATCCGGCAGGTTGCTGCGGCGGCTGGAGTGTCATTGATCACCGCGTCGCGGGCAATCAGTGGCCGGGGGATCGTCGCCGAGGCAACTCGCAAGCGTGTCCTCGCGGTCGCTCAGCGGCTCAAGTACCGGCCCAACCGGCTCGTGCCGGCGATCATGGGCGGCCGAACCCGAACCGTCGGCGTCATGGTGCCGATCGGGTCGTGGTTTCAGGCACAGGTCATCCGCGGCATCCACGACACGCTCTCCGAGCGTGGTCACTTGCCGATCGTTCATTTCCATGGCGACGGACCGGGGGCTCTGCGGGATTGCGCAGAACTCGAATTTCTACAGCGTCTCCTCGAACATCGGGTCGATGGCATCATCTTCTCGCCATCAGACGAATCGGTGCCGCAGAACTACCTCAAGGAAGTCTGGGAACGGGGGTTGCCGCTCGTCGCCGTCGATCGCCGGCTCGCCCGGACGAATGCCGACTTCAGCGGCACCGACGACGTTGCGGGCGGTCGCACGGTGGCGGAATATCTGATTTCGCTTGGCCATCGACGCATCACGCACATCACCGGAGAATCCTGGGTCTCGACCTACGTAGACCGCAGGCGCGGCTTCGAGGCAGTCATCCACGATCGCACCGATGTGACCTATCGATGCGTGGAATGCGAGAAGAGCGACTGCGAAGCCATCGCGAAAGATATTCTCCTGGCCCCAAACCGGCCGACCGCGATCTTTGCTGCATCGGACAAGATGGCAACTCAGATCTACGCGGCCGCCGAGGTGGCTGGGCTGCGGATCGGCAGCGATCTGTCGGTCATCGGATTTGCCGACCTCATCGAAGCCCACGGACTGCGGCCGCGGCTGACAACGGTCAGGCAGGACGCGACCGCGATCGGTGCCAACGCGGCGAGACTGCTCCTCGACAGGCTCGAGGCCCGCGTCTCATCCAACGAGCCGCGAGCGATTCGTCTGACGCCTGAATTCGTGATTCGTGATTCGTGTGCGACAGTATCATTGACCTGACCGATTTTTAGTTCTTACTTTTTTTTGGGGGGGGTTATGGCTCGATCAATCGTGCGCGACGGAGAACGCCGGCAAGTTCGTCTGCCCGGGGGCGGCGGATTCACGCTCGTAGAACTCTTGGTGGTGATTGCCATCATCGGCACCTTGGTGGGGCTCTTGCTTCCTGCGGTGCAGGCGGCCCGTGAAAGTGCTCGACGGTCGAGCTGCAGCAACAACATGAAGCAAATCGCGCTGGCACTTCAGAACCATCACGACGCCAAAGGGTGCCTGCCGTCGGGGCAAACGACGTCGGGGCCCACGGGCGGCCTGCGGGCCGGATGGTTCGTCTACCTGCTGCCGTTCGTCGAGTACGCCGATGTCTACGCGAAAATCAACTGGTCGACGATCGCGTTTTTCAGCAGCTGTTCATCGTCGCCGGTCCCGGTCGTGTGGTGTCCGTCCGATCCGAACTCTCGGAATGTGAAACCTCGCGGGATTTTCGGGAACTACAGCGGGAACGTCGGCGCCATGGCGATCGACTATGCCTGGCAGAGCGGGACCGATGGAATTTTCTACAAAGAATCGCAGATGCGGATGAAAAAGGTCACCGATGGACTGTCGAAGACGATGGTGATCGCAGAGACTCTGGTGAGCAATCAATTGGGAAGCAACTACGAGCCCCGCGGCTGCATCTGGGATGCCGAACTCATCGGGTATGGTTTCAACGCACGGAACGAGCCCAATTCCGGCACGATCGACAGCATTCAGTATTGCCAGACCAGCTCCGACGCTGAATGGCAGCAATGGACGCCCTGCACTGCGGTGAACTCGACTGGGAGGTCGACAGCCGCCCGGAGCCGCCATCTGGGGGGCGTCCAGGTAGCCATGATGGACGGCTCGGTGGGATTTGTCACCGATTCGGTCGAGAGCTGGGCTGCGGGAGGCGTGCCGACCGCGTGGAACACCGCACTCGACCCGACGAAAATGGGGGTCTGGCAGAAACTGGCGTGCAGGTACGACGGCCAGGCAGTTTCACCACCCTTTGGCAATTGAGGAGATCGTGATGAAAGCTCATCATCAGGATGATGCTGCGGAACGATTTGCTCGGCATATGGCCGTGGCTCTTGCTGTGTTGCTGGCCTCTGCCGTCTGCACCGGCTGTGGAAAATCAGGGCCGCGCAACTGCAAGATTTCGGGAGCGGTCACTCTCGACGGAGTGCCGGTTCAAGAGGGTGGGATCCAGTTCGACATCGTGAAGACAGGTGACGTTCCGGGCGGTGCCGTGATCATCGGGGGTCGATACACAACATGGGTTTCGCCAGGGGCCAAGACTGTCAGGTTCGCCATCGCGGGCAGCCGGGAAGGGCTTGCCCCAGAGGCCGAGACGCCAAACATCACCCCGCCAAAGTATGCCAAGGAGCCGCTGCAGATCGACGTCCGCAAAAACGGCGTCTTCGACTTTCCGCTCACCTCGAAATGAGGGCGCGCGATAAGCGCGCCGTGATCCCGTCGCTGACGCTCAGGGCTTGTATGGTGGCAACGTCCGTTCGCATAAAAGCCCCCGGCGTAAGCCGGGGGATGCTCACGCGTGCACGGCGAACTCGCCCGCTGACAGGCTCGGCAGGTTCGTCTGGCCCATCAGCCAGAGGTCGACCGACCGGGCTGCCTCGCGGCCCTCGTGAATCGCCCACACGACAAGCGACTGCCCACGACGCAAGTCGCCCGCGGCAAACACGCCGTCCCGGCTGGTCTTGTAGTCGCTGCCGGTCTTCACGTTGCCACGTGGATCGAGTTCGAGCCCAAGATCCGCGATCGGTCCCTGCTTCTCAGGCCCCATGAAGCCCATGGCGAGGAGCGCCAACTGGCAGGGCCATTCCTGCTCGCTGCCCGGCACCTCGCGAAACTTCTGCTGGCCCGAGGCCTCGTCGGTATACCATTCGATCCGCACGGTCTTCACCGCCCGCACGTGCCCCTTGTCGTCGCCGAGGAACTCCTTCGACAGGATGCCCCACTCGCGACGGCAGCCCTCTTCGTGCGAGGAACTCGTCCGCAGAATCACCGGCCAGTTCGGCCACGGCGTGTTCGCCGGCCGCTGGCTGCGTCGCGGATATTTCCCAAGGTCCGGCGGTTGCGGGAGCAGTTCGAACTGCGTCAGGCTCTTCGCGCCCTGCCGGTTGCTCGTGCCGTCGCAGTCGGAGCCGGTGTCGCCACCGCCGATCACGACCACGTCCTTGCCCTCGGCCAGGATCTGCCCCTGCACCTCGTCGCCGGCGTTTCGCTTGTTCTGCTGGGGCAGGAACTCCATCGCGTAGTGCACACCCTTGAGCTCACGGCCCGGGATCGGCAGATCGCGGCCGAGCGTCGCCCCGCCGGTGAGCAGGATGGCGTCATATTCATCAGCCAGCGATTGCGTGCTCACGTCCACGCCGACGTTCACGCCGCAGCGGAACTCGACCCCTTCCTCACGCATCTGCTCGACCCGCCGCCAGACCCGCCACTTCTCGAGCTTGAAATCGGGAATGCCATACATCAGCAGGCCGCCCGGCCGATCGGCCCGCTCGAAGAGCGTGACAAGATGTCCGGCGCGGTTGAGCTGCTGCGCCGCGGCCAGCCCCGCCGGTCCGCTGCCCACCACCGCCACCCGCTTGCCGGTCCGCACGGCCGGCGGCTCGGGCACGACCCAGCCCTCGTCGAAGGCGCGGTCGGCGATCGTCATCTCGATCTGTTTGATCGCGACCGGATCTTCATTGATGCCGAGCACGCAGGCGGCCTCGCAGGGCGCGGGGCAGACGCGGCCGGTGAACTCGGGGAAGTTGTTGGTGGCATGGAGCCGCTGGCTGGCCTCGTGCCATTGCTGGCGATACACGAGGTCGTTGAAGTCGGGGATGATGTTCCCCAGCGGGCAGCCGGTATGGCAGAAGGGAACGCCACAGTCCATGCAGCGGGCGCCCTGCTTCGTGAGTTCCTCCTGCGGGAGGATCGTGAGGAACTCGTTGTAGTGCTTGAGCCTGTCGGTGACCGGCGCGTAGCCGCTCACCTTCCGCTCGTACTTCATGAATCCGCGTGGCTCACCCATGGACCTTAACCTCCTGCTGACGTGCTTCCTGCTG
>CANHYS010000196.1 GCA_947464585.1 Planctomycetaceae bacterium
CAATACATGGCCAACGAGTCCCCCTCCCCGGGGTCGTTTTGGCAACAACAAAACGTTGCCTTCCCCTTGACCACGACCGACGGGTGGGTGATCGGATCTGTTTCCGGTCCGCCCTCCTCAGTCCCCGAGATCGACCCGAATAGCCTTGGTAGCGTCTTGGCCCTTGTCGTGGGTTCGCTGGGGCTACTTGAGCGTCGTCGGCTACGGCATTCTGCGGTCACCTAACGCCGATAGGTGGAGACAAATAGTTTCTGCCTACTTCTTCGGCCGACCGAAGACCACGCACCAGAAGGTGTTGTTGTCTTTTACGGCTGTGCCGATGCCCATCTCTTGATAGTGGGCGGTCAAAATTTCCTTTCGGTGGCCTGGTGAGTTCATCCAGCCAGGAACGACTGTCGGCGGCTGCGTGGCGGGATGACCAGCATTCCATCCAGCCGCGATGATTTCACCGACATAGTCGTTGGCATCTTCCTTGGCGTGGACGATCTGCCCTTCGGGACGATTTTCTAGCCTGAACACATCGTCCCATTTGATGTAGCCGGCCTTTATCGCTCGATTGATCGGATGATGGGTGCATGTCCGGTGATCTTCCAGGCTCTTTGCCTCTTCCTGGAGATGCTCCATCCTCTGGACGCGTGCCATCCATTCCGCATGGAACTGGGCGGCCTTCGCCAAGGTCGCGTTGTATTTGAGTTGCTTCAGCCCTTTTTGCTTTCGTTCGTTGTTGATCCGATTGGCGACATCCTGCACGAAGCCGACATTCTGAGCCTTTGCCAGAGGAGCGAAGGCCACGAAAGCGAGCACAGTGATGAGGAAGGAGACCAGACGAGTCATGGCCGGGGTTTCTCGTAGATGATTTCCGCCGGGCATTCCTCAAACGCCTTTTCGTGGATCTTCGTGACGGAGGCCGGAATCGTGATGGTTTTCAAACTCGTGCATCCCCAGAAAACACCATCATACGAAACGCTTGGGCAAGAAGGCCTTCACCTTCGCTGACGGGCTCTACGCCAACCTCACGACCGCCCTCCACGACTTCCCTGTCATTGCCACTAGGCTTGGTTGCGAGCCGTTGGCGACCCTAGCCGAGCGGGAAGCGGAAGCCCTCACGGGCAGGCTGACGCTCCTTCAGCGCCAGCGGCTCGCCAGGCGGTGGCTAGGGAGTGACGCCGAGGGTGATGGGCAAGGGGTCGCCTGACGGCTCCCCCAAGGTTCCTATCTGATTGGGCGACGCCTTAAGCGTCGCCCAATCTTTTTCTGTCCCCATGGAGTCAGATCAGGACGGATCAGGTCGGTTTGGATTCCATCTGGATGGGATCTTGCACCCAACCATTCCGTTCCCGATCCCGCCTCGGTGCCCTCTGATCCCGTCCCCCAATCATGAGGTTCCGTGGGCTTGGCGTGGGCTTGGCACTTTGTGCACATCGCAGGCCGACGAAAAATGCCTTGTTTCCAGTGAGGCTGCTGGGACTCGAACCCAGGACCAACGGATTAAAAGTCCGATGCTCTACCGACTGAGCTACAGCCTCGGGAACAATCCTACCGAAGCCGGAAACGGGAGCAACGGGGGCAGTCGGCCGCAGGCTGCGAAAGCGCCGCCTGGAGCAGGAGAACGGCCGCGAGACTAGACCTCAACAAGAGGCGGCCAAAGAAATGCCCGAGAGAGGACTTGAACCTCCACCCAGTTACCTGGACAAGAACCTGAATCTTGCGCGTCTGCCAATTCCGCCACTCGGGCGAGTGCGGCCGCGTGAGCGGCAGGCCTTTGATGCTACCAATGCCCGTCCCGGACGCAAGTAGCAGGGCCCCTCGCCGGGCTATTCCACGGTCACGCTTTTGGCCAGATTCCGGGGCTTGTCCACGTCGCAGCCCCGCAGCACGGCGATGTGGTAGGCCAGCAATTGCAGCGGCACCGCCGCCACGATCGGCTGGAGAAACTCCGGCACGACCGGCATCTCGATGACGTCGTCCGCCAGTTCCCGCACCCGCTCGTCGCCCGGGCTCGCGATCGCGATCACGGGGCCCTTCCGGGCCTTGATCTCCTCCACGTTGAGCAGCACCTTGTCGTAGACGGCGCCCTGGGGAATCAGGAATACGCTCGGGGTCGAGCGGTCCACCAGCGCGATCGGGCCGTGCTTCATCTCCGCGGCGGGATAGCCCTCCGCGTGGATGTAGGAGATCTCCTTGAGCTTGAGCGCGCCCTCGAGCGCCACCGGGAAGTTGTACTGCCGGCCGAGGTAGAGAAACGTGTTCGCATCCTGATACCGCTCCGCGATCCGCTTGATCGCCTCGTCGGCACGCAACGCCTCGGCCACGAGATCGGGCAGCCGCTCCAACGCATCGATGAACTCGAGCCCCCGCTCGTAGCTCATGTGCCGCAGGCGGCCGAAGTAGAGGGCCAGGAGTGACAGCACCACGCACTGGCTCGTGAAGGCCTTCGTGCTCGCCACACCGATCTCGGGACCGGCGTGCAGGTAGATGCCGCCGTCGGCCTCGGTGGCGATCGAGCTGCCCACGACATTACAGATGGCCAGCGTGGGATGGCCTTTTCGTTTGATTTCACGGAGCGCGGCGAGGGTGTCGGCCGTCTCGCCCGACTGCGTGATCGCAAAGAGCAGCGTGCCCTCGTCGAGCGGCGGATTGCGGTAGCGAAGCTCGCTGGCATATTCCACCTCGACCGGCAGCCGCGCAAACTCCTCGATCAGGTATTCGCCGATCAACGCCGAGTGCCAACTCGTGCCGCAGCCTGTCAGCACGATGCGATTGATCCGTTGCAGCTGCCTCGGCGTGAGGTTCAGGCCGCCGAACACGGCCGTGGCATCGTCCCGCGAGAGCCTGCCCCGCATGGCAGCCCGGATCGTCTCGGGCTGTTCATGGATCTCTTTGAGCATGAAGTGGGCGTAGTCGCCCATGCCGACATCCTCTGCCGAGAGCGCCAGCGGACGCACGGCGTGCTCGATCCGGCCAGTATCGCGATGGAGCACGCGGAGGGTGCCGGCCGTGATCACCGCCACCTCGTGATCGGCGAGGTACACGATGCGATCAGCGTGGCCGGCGAGCGGATTGGCATCGCTGGCGATGAAGTGCTCGCCGTCGCCGACGCCCACCACCAGCGGGCTGCCGAGGCGGGCCGCCACCAGCATGTCGGGCCGGTCCCGGAACAGGACGAGCAGGCCGTAGGTGCCGCGGAGCTGCGCGATCGCCTCCCGCACCGCCACCACCCACGGCGTGTCGGCCGGATCGTCGGCCACGGCGCGGCCCGCGGCCAGCGCCCGCGTGAGGCAACTGTCGATGAGATGGGCGATCACCTCGGTGTCGGTTTCCGACCGGAAGACGTAGCCCTCCGATTCGAGGCGATCCTTGACGAGGCGGTAGTTTTCGATGACACCGTTGTGAACGACCGCGACGGCAGCCTCGTCGTGCCGACCGTCCTGCTGCCGTGTGGCGTGCCCTTCATCGCCGCCGAGGTGCGGATGGGCGTTGGCGTCGGTTGGGGCGCCGTGTGTGGCCCAACGGGTGTGGCCGATACCGATAGAGCTATCCGGAGCCCCAGCCCGCACGAGGGCCTCTAACCGCGCAAGCCGGCCGGCCGCCTTGAGCACGTGGATCTCGCCCGAATGGGGCAGCAATGCGATCCCGGCCGAATCGTAGCCGCGGTATTCGAGCCGGCGCAGGCCCTCGAGGATGAGGTCGGTGGCGCGACGAAACCCGATGTATCCAACGATGCCGCACATGGTGAATCCTCAGGTCAGGGGGCAGGGGCGGCCGCGGTCAGGGGACGGCCGGCCCCTGATCACGGGGAATGTACTGGCATGGCCCCACGCCGGACCACACGAGTATTCTCCCGCGAAAGGGAGCTTTCCGCCATGAATCGTTCTACCGCCATCATTGCGATCCCGGCCCGGCTCTCCAGTCAGCGTCTGCCCCGCAAGATGCTGTTGGCCGACACGGGGCGGCCACTCATCGAACACACCTGGCGAGCCGCCGGGGGCTCCGTACGGGCAAAGCATGTCGTTGTGGTCACCGACAGCGAGGAGATCGCGGCCGCCGTGCGGGCCTTTGGTGGGGAGCCTGTGATGACCTCTCCCGAGGCCCCCAGCGGCACGGCCCGAATCGTCGAAGCGCTCCCGGGGCTGCCAGAGGCGGACGTGATCGTCAATGTGCAGGGGGACGAGCCGGAATTGGCCGCGAAGGCGATCGACGCGGCGATCGATCTGCTCGACCGCTGCCCCGAGGCGGGCGTCGCCACGCTCGTGACACCACTCAAGC
Source organism: Planctomycetaceae bacterium (assembly GCA_947464585.1). The sequence continues at coordinate 4,267 of CANHYS010000196.1, forward strand.
GGGTTGAAGACCTCCACGATCCGGCCGCCGTCAAGGCGGTGCTCACGCCCTGGCGGCAGGAAGCGGAGCCTGACGAGGCGGTCGGCATGCCGACCGCCGGGGCCTGGCGGGCGATCTACTTCAGCCGGGCTCCCGTGCCCGCGGCGCGGGATTGGTCGGAGTCGCTCCTGACGACGACGCCGCCCGTCTACTGGCAACATGTCGGCATCTACGCCTACAGGAGGCGGGTGCTGGAGATCTGGAACGACCTGCCGGAGTCGCGGCTGGCGACGATCGAGAGCCTCGAGCAGCTCCGGGTGATCGAGGCCGGCATCCCGATCGTGGCTGGCGTCATCGACCACGCGGCACGCGGCATCGATACGCCGAAGGACTACGCCGCCTTCGTGGAGCGGTGTCTCAGGCCTTCTTCTCCACCGGAATGATGAGCACGCTCGCAGCGGCGTTCGTCAGCACGGCCTCCGACGTGCTGCCCAGCAGCCAGCGTGTGAGCGTGTCGGAGGGGGTGCGGCCGATGACGATCAGGTCGCTGCCGTCCTGCTTGGAACGGGTGAGAATCTGCTCGCCCGGATTTCCCTCGACGATGATCGGGGCCTGCGAGCGGAAGGCGGCAGGAAGCGTCGACTGAAACGCCGAGAGGCTGCTGCTGATCGCCGCCACGTCCTTGTCGTGCTCCTGTTGCCAGGCATCGCCGATCGCCGCTGTATCGGGATCCCGCACGGTCTTCTCCAGCCACGAGGGGAGCGGGCCGGCCAGCATCGACTCGGCGACGCCGATGACAGAACCAACCGTGTTGTCGGGCCAGCGCAACCGTCCGAGCAGGGCGGCGATCATCGTGGCGCTTGCCGGCTGATGGCAGACGAGCGCCTTTGGCCCGCGATCGGCAGGCGGGGTGCCGCGAACGACGAGCACCGGAAGGTTGGCACCATGCACCACCGCCCGCGACACGCTCCCGAGCAGAAAGCGCTCGACCGAGCCGTGGCCGCGGGCGCCCACGACGAGCAGATCGGCGCGCCAGCCGGCCGCCGCTTCCAGCAGGCCGACCGCGGCTGACTTCGAACTGGCGATCATTTCGACGGGCTTCGCAAATCCGCCGGGCAGGAGCGAGCAGGCTTCCTCGAAGAGCGCCGCGGCGGCGCCGTCGATGATCCGGCGGGAGCGGCCGAGCAGCCGCTTCTCCAACTCCATCGGGGAAAAGTAGATGGCCACCTCATCGCGTGA
>CANHYS010000197.1 GCA_947464585.1 Planctomycetaceae bacterium
ACGGGGGCCCTCTGCCCCCCGAAACCACGCGTTGGCTCGAATGGGCTGAGAAGACCGCACATCGAGCAGACCCGCTCGAACAAATGCAACGCAGCGTCGATCGCATGAAGGCACAACGCAAGCCAAAGTAACGCATTCCATTTGCCCGCGTGCAGCCAAGCAGCGATCCACTGCTAAATAGCGACGGAAAGCCCGGCATATTCCTGGGTGGCCGACTGTTATCGGCCACACAACTCACCCCAAGGAATATGCACATGCATGACCTTCTCCACGAGCGGGCCGCGGAACTCTCCCGGCTCGCCACTACCGTTCGCACCACCCTCGGCAAGGCCGAGGCACTGATCCCTGTCGTCAACGAGCAGCTTTCCGAGCTCGCTGCGATGGGGGTGTCAGACCTCCAGGTCGAGGGCCCTGCCGTCTACAGTCGGCCACAGGGGCTCTCGGCAGGCCAGACTGATGACCACTGCATCTACCAGGCAGTTGTTGTGATGCCTGGCGGCATCGGTGCAGCAATCTGGAACTCGGGCGATTTCGACGAGTACGTCAACCGGCCATATGGCGAGCCGGTCGACCTTGCTCCTCGATTCGTCGCGTTCGCCAAGTGCCCACCAGTCGTGAAGGCGCTGCTCGTCACGCACGCCTCACACATGGTGGCATCTCTGATGGAAGACGTGCGGCTGCTCGGTAGCTGACCGTCTGATTCCAACCAGGCGAGCGGCGTCACCGCCCGCCTCTTCTTCGCGCCGGCGGCATGCCGACAGCGGGCCACCTCGGCCCGCGGGCATGCCGCCGGCTTTTATTTGTTGAATTAACAAGGAATTTAACATGCCTCGCTTTAATGACCCCATCGAGTCCCCCCACCCGGCCGACGACAACGACCGGGACCGTCCGGACCGCTTCGATGCGGCATCACCAGAAAAAGCAGCGATTGGCCCTGCAATTCACCGCTTTCGGAAGCTCTTGGCGGAACTGCTTGTCCGCCGTTTCCTCAACGAGCAACGCGGCGACAGTCACTCCGATAGGCCTGCTGAGTAATTAACACATTCAGTCCGACGCTGGATCCGGTACCCCGAGGTACCGGATCCAGTTGTTGGATGTACCTCACAACAAAAAAGAACTGCTGGCGAAGGATTGATTTCGCACGCCTCGTTTTGGAAAATGGATGCTTCGCATCGGCTCGATGGAACGATCACGGTCTCAAGGAACGGGACATGCCTCGCGCACCCACACGCTCTTCAGGGGCACGCACTGCCCAACCGGCTGCCGCACCAAACCCAGAGGTGGCGGCCTTTCTGTCCGCAGTCCTTCTTCAGATCGATCACGCGGCTGACCTCGTCATCGCGTTTTTTCGATCGCTGGGCATGGCAGACGGCAAGGGAGACGTCTCCGTTGATCTGCCGCAGGAGTTCCTCCTCGAACTGGGCGCCCTGCTGCAACTGCTCGAATGGCAGGACGCCGGCGTGATCGAGTCGGACGCAATCGACGGAACGCCCATCGACACAATTCTGGCCGACACCATCGCCAACTTCAGCGAAGATCCTCTCGCCTACGTGGGCACCCAACGTGGCATTTGGGCCATGATGGGATTGCTCCGACGGTGGAATGAAACCTGCTCGCCCGTAGCTCGGCAGTATTTGGAGTGCGATATCGCGGTCGCATGGGATGAGGACAGCGACATCGACGCCCTGGTCGATGCATTGGTCGACTACGCCTGGCGACACCGCCACTGCGGACAACACAACACGGAGAACAACACATGAAGGTTCGGATCCTAAAGGAGGCCCGCGTCTACCTGCGCCGCAGCACCTCGGCTCAGGAGTCTTCCCTCGAAACCCAACTGCAATGGGCAATTGAACAGGCCCGACGGCTGGGTATACCCCTGCGGGCGACGCTCGACGACCTGGCGTACATGCAACTAAACCGGCTGACGCACTACAAGGACATCTACCTCGACGACGCCACAAGCGGCAGTAAGACGAGGCGTCCTGCGTTCGACGCACTTCTTGCCGAGCTCAAGACCAATCCGGCCATCTCCCACCTGCTGGTCTTCAAGCGTGACCGGTTCGGTCGACCCAAGGACCCACTGGACATGATGGTGATCGAGCGGGACATCCGCGAGATGGGCGTCACTCTGGTGATGTCCGACGGCACCATCGACCCTTCGACCAGCCGGCAGGAGCGGATTGGTCAGTCTGCCATGTCGCTGTTCGGCTACTACGAGAGCGGCGAGTTCAGCCGCAAGCTATCGGAACGGATCGTGCTCTCGCTGACGTCACTCGCCCTTGAGGGCTTCAGCACGGGGGGCAAAGCACCATACGGCTTTGGCCGGTTCCTTTGCGACGCAAGCGGCAACGTGATCGAGCAACTGGAGCACGGCCGCCACGTTCGGCAGCGGGGCTGCCACGTTCGACATCTTCCGAGCGATCCAGAAAAGATCGGCGTCTGGGTTCAGATTCTCGAATGGCTCGAGTGCGAGTGGGGGTTCAAAAGAATCGCGGATGAACTGAACCGACTGAGGATTCCGTCTCCCGACACCGGCTGCAAGCGGCGGGACAATGGGGTGGAGCACGTGGTCTCCGGCAAGTGGAACTTCACCACCGTCAAAGCACTGGCGGAAAACAAGATCATCACGGGCATCAAGGTCTACGGTCGCTACGGAGAAGGCGTGCATAACCGGCTGGGCGACAGTGGCCCCAGGCCAGTCGAGCAGGACGAGTTGCTCGCCGATGGTTCCGGACGGTTGGTCGAGAACGAACCGTCGATTTGGATCCAGGCGCCTTCGGGTGGCGAAGCCCTTTTTGACCCTGAACGCTGGGAGCGGCTCCAACAGAAGCTCCGGGCGAGAAGCACGCCGGAGTCTGGCAAGCGGAAGGCGAAAGACCCTGCGGCCTATCCGCTGACCCCGCGGGTGTTTGACCTCACGGACGGCTGCGGCTCGTTGATGCACGGGTCCATACGGCAGGACCGCGGCCCCGGCACGCCGCTCTATCGCTGCGCCCGGTACATGAAGTCGCCCAGGTTCTGCCACCACAACAACGTCAACGCCGAGGCCCTGCTGCAGTTCACGCTCAAGACAATTGCCACACGTGTCGAACGCGCTGGCGTTGCCGAGAAGATCCGTGCGGCACTCGTTGCTCGGGCAAAAGCCGCCGCCGGCAATCCCAAGGCCAAGTCGCCGGACGACGCTTTACGGTCACAACTTCAGGCAAATGTCGAGACGCTCCGGCAACAGAGAGAACAGGCTCCGCGGCGGATTCTCGAGGCGGAGGACGAGGATATGCGTGCCATGTTGCGCGCGGGGCTGCGGGACCTTTGCGCAGAACTTGCTCATAAGGAGAAAGCCCTTCTCGAGGTCAATGCACGGACACCCCACCGCCCAGACACGCTCGACATCGACGCCGAAGTCCAAAAGGCCCTCGACGTCATCGAACGGATCGAGACTGTGTGCGGCGATCCCGTGGCCCGCGAACAGGTGCCGAGGCTGCTCAGCGACCTCGGTGTCCGAATCGGCCTGACGTTCCGCGAAGGCCGTGCCGAGAAAAACCGAAAGGTCCGGCGGCTCCAGGGAGGCATTATCGCCTTCGGCAACCGTCCGCTCCCGTGTGTGCTGCGAAACGGCGCCGGGAGGCCGATCATCGGCGGCCTCGCCCCTGAAGAAGGCGATCACGCACACGACGGTGGCTGCAATCACGGCCACCACGATGAACAACCTGACAAGGCGCGTCGCCGAGCCGGGGACAAGAAGACCCTTTCGAATGGAAAGGGCAAATCGACCGGAGCGAGGGGCGGGCCACGGGGCGCCACGCCACACTCACTGGTCGATTCAAAACCACCTCGCCAACCGCCCGAGACCGGCCGGTTATCCAAGGTGAGTCGGGGCGACAGGACTTGAACCTGCGACCTCTTGACCCCCAGTCAAGCGCGCTAGCCAAACTGCGCCACGCCCCGAATCCGCCGCACGACATGCAACGCTCTCGCATTGCCGCCCCACAGCCCCCACACTATCGCACAATCCCATCCTCGGTTCAACACGGATTCCCCCGGGCCCTGCGGCTCGCACCGCGCCCCGCGACATCCGCCTGCACCATCCATACACACCCTCCGCGCCACTCCAGACACCACCAAACCCGCCATGAACACGGCTCCCACCACATCCATCCCCTTCTCCACCCGCCTCACCGCCGCCATCAAGGACCGCCGCTCAGCCGCCTGCATCGGCCTCGACCCGCGCCGCGACCAACTGCCGACGATCCTCGGTGCGGACACCGCCTTCGATCCCAAGGACCTCGCCGCCATCTACGCCCGCTTTTGCTGCGATGTGATCGACGTCGTCGCGCCGCTCGTGCCCATCGTCAAGCCCCAACTCGCCTGCTTCGAAATGCTCGGCCCCCACGGCATGACCGCCCTCGCCGAAGTGATCCTTCATGCTCGCAGCAAGGGCCTGCTCGTGCTCGCCGACGGCAAACGCGGCGACATCGGCTCAACCGCCGAAGCCTATGCCGAGGGCTGGCTCGCTGGCTGCTGGGGTGCCGACGCACTCACCGTGAACCCCTACCTCGGTCTCGACTCCATCGAGCCCTTCGTAACGCTGGCCGCCGAACGCAACGCCGGAATCTTCGTGCTCGTGAAGACCTCGAACCCCGGCAGCAAGGATTTCCAAGACCTCCAGGCCGACGGCCTCGCCATCTATCAGCACGTCGCCGCCGGCGTCGAACAGTTTGCCGCGAGAACCGCCAACGGCGCAACCTACGGTGCCGTCGGTGCCGTCGTCGGCGCCACCTGGCCCCGACAACTCGACGAACTGCGGGCCGCCATGCCCCACACCTGGATCCTCGTGCCGGGCTTCGGCAAGCAAGGAGGCCGGGCCGCCGACGTTCGCGGCGCGTTCCATCCCGATGGCCTCGGAGCGATCGTCGTCAGCGCCCGCGACGTGATCTTCGCCCACGCCCGCCCAGACATGAACGCCGGTCTCAACGCCAGCCAGTGGCAGACCGCCGTCGACCGCGCCTGCCGCGACATGATCGAACGGCTCGCCGCCGACACGCCGGCAGGCGTGCTCCGGAAGTAGACGGCCGACGCGGCGTCACGCGCCCAAGCTCACGCGCCCAACTTCACTCGCCTGGTGCCTGCAGCCAGCAGCCGAGCGTTGCGTCCCACGAGAGGATCTCGTCGGGCTTGAAATAGATGGCGATCTCACGCGTCGCCGACTCCGGTGAATCGGACGCATGCACGAGATTCATCTGCCGGCTCGACGAAAAGTCGCCCCGGATCGTGCCGGGCGCCGCCTTCAGGCCGCTCGTCGCCCCCAGCATGTCGCGAACCACCCGGATCACCTCCGGCCCCTGGAAGACCGTTGCCACCACCGGCGACGCCGTGATGAACTCCTCGAGCTGCGGATAGAAGGGCTTCTCGACGTGCTCGGCATAGTGCTGCTTTGCCAGCACAGGCGTCACACGGAGCATCTTCATCGCCACC
>CANHYS010000198.1 GCA_947464585.1 Planctomycetaceae bacterium
AAGTCCGCTGCGGCGTACGGCCAGCGGAAGATTTCCGAGCGGCATCGGCACCGCTACGAGTTCAACCCGAAATACCGGGATCAACTCGAGCAGGCCGGGCTCGTGATCGCGGGCACGAGCCCCGATGGCTCGCTCGTGGAGATCGTCGAACTTGCAGACCATCCCTGGTTCGTCGCCGTACAATTCCACCCAGAATTCAAGAGCAAGCCCACGGCTGCCCATCCGCTCTTCGCCGGACTCGTGGCTGCCGCCGTGGAGCGGCACGCTGGCAGTGCGTGGGTGGCAGAGGCCTGAGGAGCACCAGCATGAACGCAGCCAACCACGACGAGCCGGCCGACGAGATCGTCTCCGCTGGCGATTCCGCAGCCGATGATTCCAACGCCGGGGATTCCGACGCGGGGCAGGCCCCGCCGCCGACGTTCGAGTTTCTCGCGCATACCCTGTTCACGCAGGCGTTGATGGCCCTCGGCAGGATTCCCAATCCGATTACCCGGAAGGCACACCGCAACCTGCCGACGGCGCGGCACTTCATCGACACGCTCGCGATGCTGGAGCAGAAGACCGCTGGCAACCTCACGGAAGATGAACGACGCGTGCTGGAAGAGATCCAGCATCAACTGCGGATGATGTACATGAGTGAGCAGCCATCATGACGGCCACCCTCCTCGACGGCCGGGCACTTGCGGCCCGGATTGAAGGCTCGCTGCGCAGCGAAGTCGACACGTTCGTGACGATGTTCCATCGCCGCCCGCGGCTGGTGGTTGTTCTCGTCGGCGACCTCGCAGCGAGCGGCTCCTACGTGAAGAGCAAGGCGTCGGCGGCCGATCGTGTGGGGATCGATTCCGATGTGGTTCGCGTTCCGGCCACGGCAACGACCGGCGAACTCGTCTCCCTGGTGGCTGCGATCGCCCGCGACGAGCATGGCCCTGCCGACGGCATTCTCGTGCAGTTGCCGTTGCCGGAGCATGTCGACACGGTCGCGGTGCTCGATGCCGTGCCGCCCGACCGCGACGTCGACGGCTTTCATCCCGAGAACGCCGGCCTGCTGTCGCAGGGGCGGCCCCGATTCGTGCCCTGCACTGCCGCGGGCGTGCAGCGGATGCTGATCGATGCCGGCATCGAGACCGCCGGGCGGCACGCGGTGATCATCGGCCGCAGCGACATCGTCGGCAAGCCACTGGCGCTCTTGTTGGCGTCTCGTGGGCCGGGCGGCGATGCCACGGTCACGATCTGTCACAGCCGCTCTGCCGATCTGGCGGCTGTGACCCGGCAGGCCGATATTCTCGTGGCCGCTGTCGGCAGGCCGCGGCTCGTCACCGCCGACATGGTGAAGCCTGGAGCGGCTGTCATCGATGTGGGCATCAACCGGATCGTGGGGCCCGACGGCACGGGCAAACTCGTCGGGGACGTCGATTTCGACGCCGTGCGGGAGGTGGCCGGCTGGATCTCCCCAGTGCCGGGTGGGGTGGGGCCGCTGACCGTGGCGATGCTCCTCGCCAATACCCTGCTGGCCGCCGAACTCCGGGCCGGTCGCCGCTGAGCCGGCAACGGAACCGTCGGCAGAACCCGCAGAACCCTTGGGAAATCGCGTTTTTGTCCGGGAACTTCACCTTGTTCCACCGGGGCAAGATATCTATCCTCCCCGCCCGCACGGGATCGCGCAACTGGCCAGAGCCCCTAGTTTGCCCGCCCCTGTGCATCCTCCCCGCGCTGTCCTCGTGAGGGCCGTGGTGGGGTCGCAGATGCGGTCGTTCCGATGCTTGAGGAACATCCCCTCTAGGCATGCCGAAAGCTCCGGTCCATGAATCAATTTCTCCGCGCCCTCCGCGACGCGATCAAACGATGGCCGTTCCTGTTGGCGGCATTCCTCTGCTCAGCCTGCGTCGCCGGTCTGTGGGGCGCCAACATCGCCGCGCTCTTTCCGGTCATCGAGGTGACCCTGAACGGCGAGTCCCTGCAGTCGTGGAACGGTCGCCGGCTCTCCGATGCAGAGCACCGCATCGAGGCCGCGGGCGCTGAGACCACTACGTTGGAGACCTCGCTCGCCTCCGATTCCCTCGACTCCACCGAGGCCAAGAAGGCCCGGAGCCGCATCGATACGCTTGCCCTCAACCGCCGTGGCGACGAGGCGGTCGTCTATTCGGCGCGGCAGCTTGCGCCCTGGCTTGATCGGCTTCTGCCGACCGACCCGTTCCAGACCGTGCTGCTGGTCGTGGGACTCATCGTCTTCAGCACGTTCCTGAAGCATGTTTTCATGCTGGCCGGCACGATGATGGTGGGGTGGGTGGCGATGAATATCAGCCGCGATCTCCGTCTGAGGGTTTTCGACAAGGCGATTGAACTCGACAGGGCCCAGTTCATGCGGCACGGCTCGGCCGGCTTCATGTCGCAGCTGACCCACACCACCGACATGCTGGCTGGAGGCATTACAGCCGTCTACGGCGGCGCCGTCACGGAGCCGCTCAAGATCATCGCCTGCCTCGCCGGAGCTTTCTGCATTTCATGGCAGCTCACGCTTGCCTGTCTGACGGCTGCCCCGATCGTCGGCTTCCTGATGGTCTGGCTCAACCGCCGGATCCGCGGTGTTTCGAAGCATATCCTCTCGAGGTCCAAGGGTTTCCATCACGTGCTGCTGGAGACGCTCAATAATGTTCTCACCGTGCAGGCCTACACGATGGAGGACTTCGAGCGAAAGCGTTTTCGCAACTGCACGGGCGACATGCTCCAAACCGGCATGTGGCACACCTTCTACTTCGCCCTGGCGAATCCGATCACGGAGATTCTCGGCATCGGCATGGTGGCGACGTCGATCGCCGTCGGAGCCTGGCTGGTGATCAACCAGCAGACACAGATCTTCGGCATCACGATGACGGATCGCCCGATGACGGTGCCGGGGATCATGGTCTTCTTTGGGATGCTCATTGGCGCCAGCGACCCTGTTCGGAAGCTCTCCGGTGTGCTCACCGGCCTCAACATGGGCGTCGTCGGCGCGCAAGCCCTCTACCCGCTGCTCGATAATCCCTCGAAGCTGCGCGAAGCGGTGAATCCGAAGACGCTCGCCTCGCCGCACCGGGAGATCAGCCTGCGGAACGTGTCGTTCAGCTACGACGGCATCGACACCGTCGTCAAGAACGTGAACCTGTCGATCGGGTTCGGCGAGCGGGTGGCGATCGTCGGCCCAAACGGCGGTGGCAAGAGCACGCTCATCAACCTGATCTGCCGGTTCTACGATCCCACGGGCGGGGACGTGCTGCTCGATGGCGTGCCGCTCACGGAACTTGCGCTGCACGATGTCCGACGCCGCATTGCGCTGGTCACGCAGCAGACCGAACTCTTCAACGAATCGATCCTCTACAACATTCGCTACGGGCGGTGGGATGCCACCGAGGATGAGATCATCGCGGCCGCCAAGCAGGCGCACGCCCACGAATTCATCAGCGAATTTCCCGACGGCTATCGCACCATGGTCGGCCCCAACGGATTCCGTCTCTCGGGCGGCCAGCGGCAGCGGATTGCACTGGCCCGCGCGATCCTCAGGGATGCTGAGATCCTCGTGCTCGACGAAGCGACCAGCCAGATCGACGTGGAGAGCGAGCGGCTGATTCACGAATCGCTGGCCCGCTACGTGGAAAATCGCACCGTCATCATGATCACCCACAGAGCCAGCACGTTGGCTCTTGCCGATTCGATCGTGCACATCGAGCACGGCACCGCCACGAAGAAGCCCGCTTCGCAACATCGGGCGGCTTGATAGACTGGGGGCATGGGTGCCTCCATCTCCTGTATCTGCGGCTATCGTGGACCGAGCGTGTCGGAGGCGGGCGGGAGCGCCTGCCCCATCTGCAGAACCCCCGCCGCGGCCAACGATGACTCCCTCCACATCCCCTGTCCCCGCGGGCACGTGCTGAAGGTCACTCAGGCGATGCTGGGGCAGCGAGTGGTCTGCCCGAAGTGCAACGAGTTCTTCGTGCTGGCGGCGGATGCCAGCGTTGAACGCAGGCGGGAGATGGATCGCCTGCGGCACGAGCAGGACTCGCGCCGGGCGCGGCAGTGGCTGACGCGTGCCGTGTGGGCGGCCGTCCTCGTGGTGGTGTCGCTGGTGTCGCTGATCGTGGTCAGCGCCCTGCCGAAGTAAGCCGGTTTACACAGGAACCTAAGGCGTGCTGATACGGGGATGCCCATGCCCCATCGCCGGACGTTCGCTCCGGGCATCCTGCCCTTCGCTCACTCGATGCTGACTGCGCTCCGGCATCCTGCCTGCGACGACCAATCCGCGGCGGATCGGTGCCCGAGCAACGCCGGCTCTCGGGGCCTGGCCATCCCCTCACGCCCGGCGCGGTGCTAGCCGAGGCGGGCGTTCCAGCGGGCGGCGTCCCGTGGCTGGTAGTGGGCGAGTTCGAAGCTGTCGCGGACCACCGACCGAACCTTGCGGAGATCGACTGCGCCGTCGTGTGCGACGAGCTGCACGAGCAGGTTGCCAATGGCGGTCGCCTCGACGGGCCCGGCCACCACGGGGCGGTCCGTCGCATCGGCGATCATCTGGCAGAGCAATGCGTTCTTCACACCGCCGCCCACGACATGGATTCGCTCCACGCGACGGCCGAGCAGTTCGTCGAGTTCCGCGAGCGTCGTGCGCACCGCGGCAGCCACGCTTTCGAGCGCCGTGCGGATGACGGCGCCGGTCGTCTCGGGGACCGGTTGCCCGGCACTCCGGGCGAGGCTGCGGATCGCTTCCGGCATGTCGGCCGGTGCCACAAGGGAGGGGTGGTTGGGATCGATGAGCGTGACCAGCGGCGTGGCCTCCGCCGCTAATGCCGTGAGTTGTTCCCAGCTCCATTCCTGGCCGGCCCGCAGCCAGCTCACACGGCATTGCTGCACAAGCCAGAGACCGCAGACATTCTTCAACAGCCGGGTCGTGCCGCCCACGCCGCCCTCGTTGGTGAAGTTGTGGGCACGGCATTCCGGCGTGACGAGCGGCTGATCCAGTTCTGCGCCCACGAGCGCCCAGGTGCCGAGGCTCACGTAGCACCAATCCGGCCGGCTGCAGGGGGGCTCGAGCGCAGGCACCGCCGCCACGGCGCTGGCGGTGTCATGGGTGCCGGGGACCACGACCCGTACGCCCGCGAGCCCCGTCTCTGCCGCCACCTCGGGACGCAGCGGCCCGAGGTCTGTACCAGGTTCGATGAGTGGTCCAAAAACGTGCCGCGGCAGCCCGAACCGATCGAGCATGTCGAAAGCCCAGTCGCGGCGGCGCGGGTCGAAACACTGCGTCGTCGTGGCGTTGGTGCGTTCGTTGGATCGCTCTCCCGAGAGCAGCCAGTGAAAAAGGTCAGGAATCATCAGGAATCGGTCGGCTGCCGCCAGCACGCTTGGGTGCTGCCGTTTCAGGGCGAGCAGTTGATAGAGCGAGTTCAGTTCCATGAACTGCAGGCCGGTCGCCGCGAAGATCTCGTCGCGGGGCAC
>CANHYS010000199.1 GCA_947464585.1 Planctomycetaceae bacterium
CGACGTCGGAGACCACGAGCACAGGCCGATGTTCGCGGATCAGGGCCAGGGCCTCGCTGCCGTTCGCCCCCCAGTGAACCGAGTAGCCGGCCAATTCCAGGGCACTCTTCAGAATTCGCCCCTGAAGGCGGCTATCCTCGGCGATCACGATCGTTAACGGTGCATCCATGACCGCTCAGGATAGTCGTCAGGGTGGCATCTGGCGATCCTGATCGGCAACACCCCCCATAGGTGCCGTCACCCGTTGCCGGGCTGGGCGGATGGAGCGGCTGCGGGAAGCGGTCCTGCGGCGGCTGTTTCTCGCACACCCGCGGCATACTTTCCAAACATCGACAGCAGCCGTTCCTTGTCGAACGGCTTGACCACGAAATCGAGGGCTCCAAGAGCGAAGCATTCGCGAAGCTTTGCCCGCTGGTCCACGGCGCTGACCATCACCACGCGGGCGTTCGGGTCAGCGGCCCGCAGTTCGCGGAGCGTCTCCACCCCGTCGAGTTCCGGCATCACGATGTCGAGCGTGACGAGATCGGGCCGGTGTTCGGCATATCGGGCCAAACCCTCGCGGCCATTGGTGGCCTCGGCCACGACGTCCCACCCGGCCTCCCGGGCGATCCCGGCAATCCGCATGCGCATGATGGTCGCGTCGTCGACGACCAGCAGTCTGGGGGCGCGAGTCCCCTCCACGTTCGTTGCCATCGCAGTTTCCCTCATGCCAAGGTCTCCGTGCCGTGCCCGGCTGTCTCGACCGTCACCACGCCGGTGACGACATCGACGGCCAACCGCCGGCCATGCTGCCCACCGCAGAGGCGGGCTGTGATCGGTATGCCGAGCTCCCCAAGAATCTTTTCGAGTGCCAGAACGTTCTGTTCGCCGATGGGTATGCCCGACTGGAAGGCGAACATCGCCGCCCCACCCACGAGTTTCGCGGTGCACGAGAGCGTCGGCACGCCTGTCGCGTCCTGAAGCATGCGGAGCGTCTCGACCACCGCCGTATCGGCGTATTTGCCGGGCGGTGAACCGCGACCGTTCGATGACGGCAGCATCACGTGGGCAAGGCCGGCCGCGCGGTGGTTGCGGGCATGGAGCACGAGGCCCACGCAGGATCCAACGAACGTCCTGAGCACGCCGCTGCCCATGGCGACGCCGATCTGGCCGATGGCGACGGAATCGCCAGGGCGGCCTGGGGGCGGTGGAACAGCCGGTATCACGTGCCAGCTCCCGGATCGATGGCAGATGGGAGAAGGGCCGCGACACCGGCGGCGTCGGGCAGAAAGACGAGCCCGCAACCGACCGGCGTGCCGTCGATGCGGAACTCGGTCCGCGCGAGCAGCACGATCTCTGATAGCACCGGCTGCTCCATCAGCACGCCTTCCATGACCGCCTCGGGAAAGTCGCGGAGAAACACCGGTGGGGACGGGAGGATGCCGGCGGCTCCCGCCGGGCCGAGGGCTGCGCAGATCGCGTTCAGATAGGCACAGCCGACGATGTTGGCCGTCTCGATGACCGCCGACCGTTCGAGGTCGCCCCACGACGTCGACGTGCCCGCCGGCCGCTCGAGCAACGTGTCGGCCAGCGACAGGCCCGCGTCGTCGTCGGCCGCGAGCAGGAGCAGGCCGCCGATCGCCCCGTCAATTCGCATGGCGCAGCCGCAGATCAACGTGTCGCTGGAGCCCATGACCGCCGCGGCCTCCGCGATTGGGAGCGCGTCCAACCGTTCGACCGAGAGGGCTGCGGGACGGCCGAGCCACTTGGCCAGTGCGTGGGAGGCGTCATCTGCGCCGCGGTGGAATATGGCCGCCAGGCGGCCTTCGTCGGGCTTCATGCGTGCACCTCCGTTGCGCTGCGTGACCGCATGACGATGTCGACGATCGCCGAAGCATCGAGCAGCAGGCAGACCTCACCATCGCCCAGGATACTCGCCCCGCCGAGGCCGCGAATCCGCATGAAGTTCTCGTCGAGCGATTTGACGACGAGGTCTTGCGTGCCGAGCAGGGTCGATACCGCGATGGCGACGGCCCGCGAACCGGAGTGGATCACGAGCACGGCCCCTCGTGGTGCCGGCTCTCCCGTCGTGGACGGCCAGGAGAAGACTTCGTCCATGTCAACCAACGGTAGAAACTCGCCCCGAATGTCACACACCCTGCGGCCCCCGAGCGTCAGAATACAGTCGTCGGTGACCGTGACGAGCTCTCGGACGTTTTCCACCGGCACGGCCACGGCGGCCTGATCCAGCCTGAACAGCATGCACCGCGCGATGGCCAGCGTCAGGGGCAGGCGGATGATAAACGTGGTTCCCACGCCAAGCGTCGAGTCGATGTCGATCGATCCACTCAGCGCCTCGATCCGGGTTCGGACAATGTCCATTCCGACACCCCGTCCCGAGATGTTGGAAACTTCCGCCGCGGTGCTGAAGCCGGGCTGCCAGATGAAGTCGATCAGTTCACGTGGGCTGAGGGTGGCCGCCTGGTCGGACGAAACGAGTCCGCGGGCAACGGCACGATCGCGAATCCGTTCGACGTCGATGCCACCGCCGTCGTCGCTGATCGAGATGATGACGCTGTTGCCCCGATGCGACGCGGCGAGCCGCACCGTCGCAATCTCCGGCTTGCCGCGGCGCAGCCGCACGTCGGCCGGTTCGATCCCGTGGTCGATGGCATTCCGGACAAGATGGACGAGAGGGTCGCCGAGTTCGTCGATCATTCGCTTGTCGAGTTCGGTCTTCTCTCCCGCGATCTCAAGCGTCACGCTCTTGCCGAGTTCATTCGCGATGTCGCGGACCGACCGCTTGAACCGGTTCAAGAGCGGGCCGACCGGCACCATCCGCGTGCTGAGCACACCCCGCTGCAGGCTGTCGGCCACGCGGGTGAGATGATCGACCGACTCCACGAGCTCGGCGTACCGTCGGTGGCCCTCCTCCCACATTCGGCCCTGCTCCTCGAGCTTTTCGAGCTGCGACTCGCAGACAGCGGCGGCCCGGTCGACCGGACCTGAGGCCGACCGAACGATCGACTCCACGGCCTCGCGGAGTGAGTGGGTGGTGCCGCCGGACCTGCCGCCGACGGCTGCTTTTCTGAAGAGCGGGGCCATGTCGGCGACGAGTTGCACGAAGCGTGCGCGGCTCACGACCAGTTCACCGACGAGATTGAGCAGCACGTCGAGACGCTCGACGCCAACCCGCATCGTCTCAGCAACCGCGCCGCTCTCCATCGGCGCGGGGGCAGCGGCGGGCTCGACCGGCGGGGCAACGTCGAGTTCGACGCCCACGACCCCGTCGACATCGGCAGCGATCGTGATCGCGCTGCCGGTGGCGGCTGTGCGGAGCACAACATCAAGGGTCCGCAGATCGCTGGTGCTGGCAAACTCGGCCGACGCCGGAGTTGACTCGACGACGACGCCGAGGCCGGCGAGCCGCGCGAGCACCAGTTCGGCCTTGAGGTCGGCCATGGCAAGCCCAGGCGTGAACTGAACCCGGATCCGGCGGATCCGCTCGTTCGCCGCGGGCGGCTTAGCACGCTCCGGCGTCACGGCAGGCGTCGACGACGCTGTGGGCACGGCAGGCGTCGGCGGCGCCGTTGGCACGGTGGGCGCGGTTGGTACTGGCGACGCCGTTGGTACAGCAGGCGTCGGCGGCGCCGTTGGTAAAGCTGGTACAGCAGGTGTCGGCGGCGCCAATGGTACCGCTGACGTTTGCGGCGCCGTTGGTAAAGCTGGTAAAGCTTGCGCGGCCGGCGCTGCAGGCTGCGTCGCCTGCCCCAGCTTCTTGACGGCCTCGAGCAAGTCGTCGACCGGTTCGAGTTTCTCCCCCTTTTGCAGCCGATCGTTGCAGGCCCGGAAGTAGTCGATGCACCGCAGGGCCGCCTCGATCGTGGGGCCATCGAGGAGCAGACTGCCCGACCGAAGTCGCTCGAAGTGGCTTTCGAGGTGATGGGCGAGCCCCGTGATCCTGTCGAGCCCGAGCATCGCCGCCGAGCCTTTGATCGAATGGATGAGTCGGAACGCCTCGGCGATCCGGCGGGCGTCGCGGGGCTCCGACTCGAGCGCAAGCAACAACTGCACGATCTGGTCGCACTGCTCGCCCGTCTCGTCGATGTAGACGCTGACGAATTCCGCCATGTCGTCGGCGGGGAGATCCTGGCTGCGGCGGCTGGTGTCGGCCATGGAGGCGATCTTTCAGGGTTTCTGGTAGGCGAAGGTCGAGTGCCGCTGGAGCCCTTCGAGAAAATCGTGCGCTCCGTCGGTTGAACCAGCCACGAGGAAGCCGCCACCGTGAAGCGCATTGATGAGGTGCCGCAGGGCGACCGGTTTCGAGCCGCGATCGAAGTAGATCAGCACGTTCCGGATGAAGATGCAATCGAACTTCGGCCCGGACATCGGATCGAGGAGGTTGTGCCGGCGGAATTCGCAGAGCCCGGTGACGGCGGGCTTGAGCCGCCATGTTTCCCCACCCTGATCGGCGATGAAGTGACGGGCGAGGCGTTCCGGACTGACGTGTTCGAGCGCCTTTGGCCCGTAGGTCGCGGCGCGTGCCGCCTGCAGGGCCGTCTCGCAGATGTCGGTGCCGACGACCTGCAGCGTCCAGCCGGCCAGCCGCGGTGCATTCTCCGCCAGGCAGATGGCGAGCGAATACGGCTCCTCACCGGTGCTGCATGCCGCCGACCAGACCCGCAGCGACCGCTCCCGCTGCCCGGCCGCGGCCCGCGCGATCACGCCGTCGAGGAACGGGCCCGCGAACCAGTCGAAGTGATCGCTCGTGCGGAAGAAGTGGGTCTCGTTGGTGGTGATGGCGTCGATGAACGCCTCCAACTCACCGGCCACGGTCCCAGCGGTGAGCAGCTTGTAATAGTCGTCGAACGACTCGAGCCCGCGGTCGCGGAGCCGGCGACGGATACGGTTGCTCAGCAACGCGGTTTTGCCGTCGAGCGTCCAGATGCCGGTCTGCTCATAGATGAACTTTTGGAACATCGTGAACTGGTCGGGGGTCAGCGAGATCAATCCGCTCACGGCAGCTCCTTTTCACTCGCCGCGATGGCGCCGGCGGGAGGCGTTATACCCGGAATCGCTTCACGAGGTCACGCAAGCCCTGCGCCTGGGCGCCGAGTTCCTCGGCGCTGGCGGCCATCTGCTCGGCGGCGGCGGCGTTCGACTCGGTGGTCTGCGACACCGACCGGATCGCCTGTTTGACCTCGCTGGCGTTGGCCGACTGGGATTCCGAGGAGGCCGCGATGCTGGAGATTCCCGCCGCCGTCGACTCGACGGCGGAGACGATCGCCGCCAGCGACTGACCGACCTTCTCGGAGAGATCGGCCCCTTCCTGGACTCGCTGGGTCGATTCGTTGATCAGCTGGGTGATCTCCTTGGCGGCCTCGCTGGCCCGTTCCGCGAGCTTCCGCACCTCGTCGGCGACCACGGCGAACCCGAGCCCGTGCTCGCCCGCCCGGGCCGCTTCAATGGCGGCATTGAGCGCG
>CANHYS010000200.1 GCA_947464585.1 Planctomycetaceae bacterium
AAGGGCGGCTTCGTACCATCGAACGCATCATGAATCAGTCTCGAGAAAACGCACCTGCCACTCAAGCCTCCCCTGCCCCGGGGCTTCAGGGGCTCGTGCGCGTGCTGGTGGTCGACAATGACATCGTGCACGCACGCACCATGGGCGAGGTGTTGAGTCGGCTCGACTATCAGGTCGTGGTGGTGGGGAGCGGCACCGAGGGGGCCCGGAAGATCGAGCAGGAGTCCTTCGATGTCGTCGTCACAGACCTGATGATGAACGATATCGGTGGTCTCGAGATCCTGTCGCGAGCGAAGGCTGCGTCTGCCGATACCGAGGTGATCGTGGTGACCGGCCATGGCACCATTCCCTCGGCCGTCGCCGCGATGCAGCAGGGAGCGTTCACCTACCTGCAAAAGCCACTCGACCTCGCCCACCTGCGGGCGGCCGTCGAAAAGGCCTCCGCTGGCGTGCGCCTCAAGCGGCAGAACCTCGAACTCAACCGCCGCCTCGACGAGAAGTTCGGCTTTGAGGGAGTCGTCGGATCGAGCACACAGATGCTTTCCCTCATCGAGCGTCTCAAGCGGATCGCCCCGACCGACGCCACGGTGCTCATCCAGGGGCAGACCGGCACTGGCAAGGAACTCGTGGCCCAGGCCATCCACCAGAACAGCCCACGGAAGAGCAAACCCTTCGTGGCCCTCAACTGCGCGGCGCTCAGCGAGAACATTCTCGAGAGCGAACTGTTCGGTCATGTGCGGGGCGCGTTCACCGACGCATCGAGCGACCGCGTCGGCAAATTCGAATACGCCAACGGCGGTACGCTGTTTCTCGATGAGGTCGGCGACATGCCGATGCCGACACAGATCAAACTGCTGCGGGTGCTCGAGTCGGGGGAGATCACTCGCGTCGGCTCCAACACCCCGACCCGCGTCAACGTGCGGATTCTGTCGGCCACGAACCGCAACCTGGAGGACGCCATCGCGACAGGTTCGTTTCGCAGCGACCTCTACCATCGGCTGAAAGTCGTCACGATCGCCATCCCCACGCTTCGGGAGCGGGCAGCCGACATTCCCCTGCTCATCGAGCACTTCATCAAGCAGTTCGCCAAGCGTCATGGCAAGACGATCAAGGGCATGTCGCTGGCAGCCCGGATGAAGCTCGGTTCCTATGAATGGCCGGGCAACGTGCGACAGCTTCGTAATGTCATCGAAAGCATGGTGGTCGTCGACTGCGATGAACTGCTCGACGTGGACGACTTGCCGCTGGAACTCGAGCCAGAGACGGCGACTGACGTGGTGGGAACACCCGCCCTCGACGGTGCGCCGACGGTCGCTGTGGAGGCCGGCCTCGCGGCACTCGTGGGCCGCCCGCTGGAGGAGGTAGAGCGGATTCTGATCACCGAAACCCTCAAGCTGACGGGGGGCAACCGGGAGCAGGCAGCCGAACTGCTCGGCATCGGGGAGCGGACGCTCTACAGGAAAATCAAGGAGTACCAGCTGCCCTGACGGAGCACGGACAGACCGGAGCACCGACAGGGGCAGGGACGATCCATGGCAAGAATTCACAAACTGCCGGTGTCGGTGGTCAACCGCATCGCTGCGGGCGAGGTGGTCGAACGGCCCGCCAGCGCGGTCAAGGAATTGCTGGAGAATGCGCTCGATGCATCTCCCTCGCGGGTCGATGTGGCACTCGAACAGGGTGGGATCGCGCTGGTGCGGGTGGTGGATGACGGCGGCGGCATCGAGGCCGACGATCTGCCACTTGCGGTGACGGCCCATGCCACGAGCAAGCTCCGAGTGGCGGAGGATCTCGAACACATCGAGACGCTCGGGTTTCGCGGAGAGGCCCTCGCCAGTATTGGCGAAGTGTCCCGTCTCGTGATCCGGTCGCGCACTCCGCACGGCACAGGAGCCAGCCTGACGGTGGACGGTGGCCGCATGGGCGAGGTGATGCCCGAAGGGTGCGGCCTGGGCACGACGGTCGAAGTGCACCAGCTCTTCGGCAATGTGCCCGCCCGTCGGGCGTTTCTGCGGGCGCCGCAGACGGAGTGGTCGCATGCATCGGAAGCCTTCGTCCGCACGGCCCTGGCCCACCAGGGGGTGGCGATGTCACTCTCGCACAACGGCCGTCGCGTTCACGACCTGCCGTCCGTGACGGCGTGGCGCGACCGAATTGGCGGGCTCTTCGGCGCGGCCCTCGCCGCGCGGCTGATCGAGATCACGGCGGAAGATGGCGAGATCTCGCTGCGCGGCCTCGTGGGGCGGCCCGAGGACGACATGGCCGGCACCCGACTGCAGTATCTCTTTGTGGCCGGCCGGCCGTTTCGCGACCGCTCGATCCTCCATGCCGTGCAGGAGGGATACCGGGGCCTACTCCTCTCCGGACGACAGCCGATCGTGTTTTTATCGTTCGACATGCCAGCCGACATGGTCGACGTCAACGTGCATCCGTCCAAGATCGAAGTGCGGTTCCGCGAGCCGTCACGGCTCTATCGGCTCGTCCTTTCCGCGCTTCGGACCGCATTTCTCCAGGCGGACATGGGCACCCGTCTGAAGGCTCCTGCCCCCGCCTGGCCGTCCCCGAGGGATGACGGTGGCCGCACTTCACCAGGTGGACTTGTGGAGACGGGTGGCCTCGAGGGTGCGGGCGGAGCATGGGAGCGGACTGGTCCCAGGAACGAGTCGGCGGCCTCCACGGCATTCGCTCCCTGGTTTGGGCAGCCGCACCCGCGGGCGACCGCGCCGGCAGAGGGGAGCCCATCGCCGCAGCAGACGCCCTCGTGGGAGCAGGACGAGCAGACACCGCTGCCGTTCGCCGCCGAGAAAGGGGCTTCGGAGGCGTCTCTCGCGGCAGGCCACGGAGCCGGAGAGCGGGCCGTGCAGATGCACAACCGCTACATCGTGGTCGAGTGCGGGGATGGGATCGAGGTGATCGATCAGCACGCGCTCCACGAGCGGGTCTTGTACGAGCGGCTGAAGGCATCCCTGGCCGATGGGAACCTGGAAGTGCAGCCGTTGCTCATCCCAGAGAAGGTCGATCTCGATGCCGCAGACCTGGAACTCGTCACGGAGCATGCCGAGGCCCTCGACCGCGCTGGCATGCATGTCGAGCCATTCGGCGGTTGCACCGTGATCGTGACCAGCAAGCCCGCACTGGCCGGCAATGCGCCGGCCGCGGAAATCGTCCGGGAGGTGGTGGATCGGCTGTCGGCGGTCGCGGCCGGCGGCGATGCCGCCATGCTCGTCGACGAGGTCCTGCACGGTCTCGCCTGCCGCGCCGCCATCAAAGCGGGTGATCCGCTCTCGCGGGAGGAGGTCGATGCGCTCGTGCGCGACCGAAGAATGGTTCGCGAATCACACCACTGTCCCCATGGCCGGCCCACCTCCCTCGTGCTGTCGCGGCAGGACCTCGACCGGCAGTTCCGCCGCACCTAAAACCACTTCCGACGGAAATCGACATGATCTGCGTCAGCATCGGACGGGGCCGTCATCGGCACGTCATCGCCGAACACAAGTATCTGGCCGACCACGGCATCCGTCTGGTGGAACTGCGGCTCGATTACATCGAGGGCCCCGTGCAGGTGGCACGCCTGCTCAGGGAACGACACTGCCCCGTGATTGCCACCTGCCGCCGCGCAGCGGATGGTGGACGCTGGGGGCAGCCCGAGGAAACCCGCAGGCTGGTGTTGCGAACGGCGATCGTCGAGGGGGCCGATTACGTCGATCTCGAGGATGACATCGCCGCGAGCGTGCCACGCTATGGCAAGACGAAGCGGATCATCAGCCACCACGATTTTCACAAGACTCCCGTCGATCTCGAGTCGCTCCACGCCCGGCTTGCCGCCCTGGATGCGGACGTCGTGAAGATCGCCACCATGGCCAACCATCCCACGGACAACCTGCGGATGATGGCATTGGTACGGTCGGCCACGATTCCGACGGTGGGCATCTGCATGGGCGACATCGGCATGCCGACCCGCGTCCTCGTCGGAAGTTGCGGGGCGCCCTTCACGTTCGCCACGTTTCACGATGATCGTGTGATGGCGCCGGGCCAGATCGGCTGGCGGCAGATGCGCGACCTCTACCGCTATGAATCGATCACGCCGGCAACTCGCATCTACGGTGTGGTGGCCGATCCGGTGGCGCACAGCCTCAGTCCGGTCGTCCACAACGCGGCACTCGAGGCGGCCGGCATCGACGCGGTCTATCTTCCTTTCCGCGTGCCTGAAGAGCAGATCGACGAGTTTCTGGAGCGGGCGCCGGATTGGCCGTTGTCGGGGTTGAGCGTGACGATTCCCCACAAGGAGGCCGTGCTGAAACATGCTTTCCGCCAGGAGGATCTGGTGACGGCGATCGGCGCGGCCAACACGCTTTCGTTCGAGCCGGCTGGGCTGGCGGCCTCCAACACGGATGCCACGGCGGCGGTGGAGAGCCTGAGGGCTGCGATTGTGGAACATCAGGCCGAGGGGATCGCGGCTGGCGAGGACGTGCGCAAGCCAGACGGTTTTGGCTTGAAAACGGCGATCGTGCTCGGTGCCGGCGGAGCGGCGAGGGCGGTTGCCTTCGGTTTGAAGCAGGAAGGAGTCGATGTCACGGTGAGTTCCCGCACGCTGGAACGTTCCAAGCGGATTGCCTCCGAGGTCGGCTGCAAGTCGGTCGACTGGATCGCCCGCTACCGCGTGCCCTACGACTGCGTGGTGAATGCCACGCCTGTCGGAATGCACCCGAACGTGGACGAGACCCCCTATGCCAAGGAGTATCTCCGGTCGTACATGGTCGTCTTCGACACCGTCTACAATCCCGAGAATACGCTGTTGGTGAAAGAGGCCCGCGCCGTGGGCTGCCAGATCGTGACCGGTGTGGATATGTTCGTACGTCAGGCGGCGATCCAGTTTCGGATCTGGCACGGAGTTGATGCCCCCGAGCAGGTGATGCGCGACGCGCTCAAGCGAGCCACGTCATCGGCACGGACACCAGACTGAGTCACGTCGACGGATGCCGCCGGCCGCCCCGAGAGGTTTGTGAATCCATGCCACGCATTACCCTCATCGGCTATCGAGGTACGGGCAAGTCGACCGTGGCCGCCCTCCTGGGTGAGATCCTCGGGTGTGGGTGGTGCGATGCCGACCTCGTGCTCGAGGAAAAGATCGGCTGTTCGATCGCGTCGTTGGTCAGGGCGCGTGGTGAGCCTGTCTTTCGCGACGAGGAGGCGATCGTGCTCGCCGAACTTCTCGGCCGCTTCCCCGGCGTGCTCTCGACCGGAGGCGGTGCGGTGTTGCGGGCCGAGAATCGCGAGGCGATCAGGGAATTGGGCCACCCTGTCGTGTGGCTCACGGCACCGGCAGAGGTGGTCCGGCAGCGGTTGGCCGCGGATCCCACCACCGCGGAACGACGTCCGGCTCTGGCCGTGCAGCCCTCCGGGGAGCCGTCGGCGCACGGTGACCCATTG
>CANHYS010000201.1 GCA_947464585.1 Planctomycetaceae bacterium
CGAATCAGCGACTTGTGCTCGATGCCGGTCCGCGTGCCGAGGCCGTCGCAGGTGGCACACCAGCCGAGCGGGCTGTTGAACGAAAACTGCCGCGGCTCCAGCGGCTTGAATCCCCGCCCGCACGACGCACACGCGAGCCTTCGACTGTGCACCTCCACGGGCCAGTCGGCCTCATCAACTCCTTCGACCGCCCGCGCCACGAGCATCGTGCCCGCGCCCGCACCAAAGGCCGCCTCCACGCTCTGGGCCAGCCGGCTTCGCTCTGCCGGAGCGGCCGTCACGCGGTCGACAACGATCTCGATCTTGTTTTTCCGCTTGCGGTCGAGCGCGGGCTTTTCGTCGAGCTGCTGCGTCTTGCCATCAATCCGCACGCGGGCATACCCCGCCGCGCGAAGCCCCGCAAAAAAAGCCTCGGGCGACTGGCCCACGCGGAGCTCCACCGGCGCGAGCAGGAGGAGCCGCGTGCCCGGATCGTGTTCGAGCAGCCGCTCGACCGTTTTGTCGATGCTCTGTGCCCCGACAGGCGTGTTGCATTCAGGACAGTGCATCACGCCCAGCCGTGCCGCCAGCACGCGGAAGTAGTCGTACATCTCCGTGAGCGTGCCGACCGTTGACCGTGGCGTGCTGCCCGTCGCCCGCTGCTCGATGGCGACCGCCGGCGACAGCCCCTCGATCTTTTCAAAGATCGGCTTCGGCACCTGGCCCACGAACTGCCTGGCATACGGCGAGAGGCTTTCCACATACCGTCGCTGCCCTTCGGCATAGAGCGTGTCGAAGGCGAGCGAGGTTTTCCCCGAGCCGCTCGGGCCGCAGCAGACCGTCATCGCGCCGCGAGGGATGTCGGCATCGACCGATTTCAGGTTGTGCTGCGCCGCGCCGCGGATCGTGATCTGCGGCGGGCCCGGATCGATCGAAGCCTTTTCGATCTGCGACAGCTTGGCGAGTTCGGCCTTGGCGAGCGCGGCCGCCGTGGCGGGCTTTTTGCGACGGGCGGGCGGCTTCTGCACGCCGTCTGCCCGCGCTTTGCCAGCGGCGAGCATGGACTTCAGGGCCAGCCCGGTGTGTGATGCCTTCACGCGGGCCACCTGCTCCGGCGTGCCCGCGGCCACGATCTGTCCGCCGCCCGCTCCGCCCTCCGGCCCCAGATCGATCACGTGATCGGCCCGCTTCACCACGTCGAGGTTGTGCTCCACCACGAGCACCGTGTTGCCCGCGTCCACCAGCCGCTCCAAGACGGTGAGCAGTTGCCGCACGTCGGCCATGTGCAGGCCCGTCGTCGGCTCGTCGAGGATGTAGAGCGTCTTGCCGGTCGACCGCTTGGCCAGCTCCCGCGAGAGCTTCACCCGCTGGGCCTCGCCGCCGGACAGCGTGGGCGACGGCTGGCCGAGATGGAGGTAGTCGAGGCCGACGTCGCAGAGGGTCTCGAGCTTGCGGGCGATGTCGGGGGCGTCGGCGAAGAGCTCTCGCGCCTCGCCGATCTCCATGTTCAACAGTTCGGCGACATTCTTCCCCTTCCAGCGGACCTCGAGCGTGTCCTTGGCGAATCGCGCCCCGCCGCACTGCTCGCAGGTCACCCAGACGTCCGCCAGGAAGTCCATGTCGAGCCGGGTCGAGCCGTTGCCCTCGCAGGCCTCGCACCGGCCACCCGCCACGTTGAAGCTGAACCGGCCCGCCTTCCAGCCCCGCTTCTTCGCATCGGGCAGCATCGTGAACAGCTTGCGGATGTCGTCCCAGACCTTCACGTAGGTCGCGGGGTTGCTCCGCGGCGTGCGGCCGATCGGTGACTGGTCGATCACGATCACCTTGTCGAGCTGCTCGACTCCCTCGATCGCGGTGAATGTGCCGACGGGACCGCTCGCGCCGCCGCTGCCGGTGTCCTCTGTTTCGGTGTCGCCCCCGCCGGCCAGCCGCCGCCGCAGCTCGGGCTCGAGCACGTCGCCCACCAGCGAACTCTTGCCGCTCCCCGACACGCCCGTCACGCAGACGAGCTGGCCGAGCGGGATCTCGACGTCGATACCGGTGAGGTTGTTGTGCCGCACGCCTTTGAGCAGGAGCGACTTGCCCGTGGGCTTCCGCCGCACGGAGGGCACCTCGATGGCGTCGCGGCCTGCCAGAAAGCTCCCGGTGATGCTGCGGTCGCTCTCCGCCACGTCGGCAGGCGTGCCGGCCGCCACCACCTCGCCACCCCGCTTGCCCGGGCCAGGACCGAAGTCGACCACCCAGTCGGCCGCACGGATCGTGTCTTCGTCATGCTCGACCACGATCACCGTGTTGCCCTTGTCGCGGAGGGCCTCGAGGGCCCCGAGCAGCTTGACGTTGTCGCGGGCATGCAGGCCGATCGACGGCTCGTCGAGTACGTAGAGCACGCCCGAGAGGCCGGAGCCGATCTGTGCGGCCAGTCGGATCCGCTGGCTCTCGCCGCCGGAGAGCGTGGGCGCCTTGCGTTCGAGCGAGAGGTAGCCGAGCCCGACCTGGTCGAGGAACGCCAGCCGCGAGCGGATCTCCTTCATCAGTTCGACCGCAATCACCGCCTGCGTGTCGTCGAGGACGAGGTCCGAGAGAAACTCCCGCGCCGCGGCGATTGGCAGGGCACAGAGTGCGTCGAGAGAGAGCTGGCGATTGCCTTTGGTCCACTGCTTCGACTTCGTCTCGATCCTGACGGCTCGTGCCTGATGCGAGAGCCTCGCGCCCATGCAGTCGTGGCAGGGCGTCACGCTCATCAGCTTCTCCAGCATCCGCCGGATGATGCCGCTCTTGGCGTTGCGCCAGCGATTTGCCAGGAGCGCGAGGATCCCCTCGAACTTCGTCTTCCCGCCGCGTTCGGCCCGACCGCGCCGCCAGGAGAGTGTGATCTCCTCCAAGCCCGTGCCATTGAGCCAGATTTTTTTCTGGAGCGACGTGAGGTCCTGCCAGGGCGTGTCGAGCAGCGTGCCGTCCGAGAATTTTCGTTTCGCCTCGGCATGTGCCGCCACGCCGGTGAGCAGCCGCCGCAGCCACCGCGGCATGTCGCGAAAGCTGCCGAGCACGCCGATCGCCCCCTTGCGGAGCGACTTCTCCGGCGCCGTGACGAGCTTCGCCGGATCGATGCCGTAGATGTCGCCCAGCCCATCGCAGGTCGGGCAGGCACCCTGCGGGCTGTTGAAGCTGAAGAGCTGTGGCTCAGGCGTGGAGTAGCTGACGCCACACTGCACGCAGGCATAGCGGCTCGACAGGATGAGATCGTCGGTCGACGGACGCTGCTTTCGCGAGCCGGCCTTGCCGTCGGGAACGGTGGTGTCGTTCGGCTGTTCGCCGGACGATTCGCCGGCCACGATCACCTGGCCCCCGCCGGTTCGCAGGGCCAGTTCCACCGCCTCGGCGATCCGGCTCCGCGTGGCCTCCGACGGAATCAGCCGGTCGACGACGACGTCGATCGAATGCTTGAGAAGTTTTTCAAGCGCGGGAGGATCCTCGACGCGGCAGACCTGGCCATCGACGCGGGCCCGCGTGAAGCCCTGCCGCACGAGGTCGGTGAACAGATCGCGATGCTCACCCTTCGCCTCGCGGACCAGCGGCGCGAGGATCATCACCCGCTGGTCCTTGCGGGCCGCGATGATCCGCTCCACGATCTGGTCGCGGGGCTGGGCCTCCAAGACACTGTCGCACTCGGGACAGTGGGCCGTGCCGATCCGCGCATAGAGCACGCGAAGAAAGTCGTGGATCTCCGTCATCGTCGCGACGGTCGACCGGGGATTATGTCCGGCCGACTTCTGTGCGATCGAGATCGAGGGAGAGAGCCCGGTGACGCTGTCGACATCCGGCCGCGGCAACTGGCCGAGGAACTGCCGGGCAAATGTGGAGAGGCTCTCGACGTAGCGCCGCTGCCCCTCGGCATAGAGCGTGTCGAAGGCGAGGCTCGACTTGCCCGAGCCGCTCACGCCGGTGAGGCAGACGAGCCGGCCGCGCGGCAGGCCGACCGTCACATCGCGAAGGTTGTGCTCGCGGGCACCGCGGACGACGATCGGGGGAACGTGCATGGGCAAACGCTTGATGCGCCGACTGAGCGGGAGGGGGCCACGCCCGATTGTAGCGCCTCGGGCCCCCGGCGAATGCGCCCTGTTTTCCGGCGGCTGGACAGCCCCGGCCGTGTGCCATACGATCACGTTTCTGGCGGAATTTCCGCGAGAGTTCCCCACATGACGGGGCGGTAGCTCAACTGGGAGAGCGCGGCGTTCGCAATGCCGAGGTTGGGAGTTCGATCCTCCTCCGCTCCACTCGACTTTCTGTCCTGCGTGCCGAGCCATGCCTGGCCTCGGCACGCTCCACCCGCTGGGCGGGCTTGGTTCGGGGTGTTGTTCCATGGTCAGCGAGACGGCTGCCGGCGATCCCTCCACCGAACTCATGCTCCGGGTCCGCGATGGCGATGCCGCTGCCTTCGAACAGCTGATGGGCCTCTGGCAGAGCCGGCTCGTCACCCTCTTCCTGCATCACACCGGCGATCACTCCACCGCCGAAGACCTCACGCAGGAGGTATTTTTGCGGGTCTACCGTTCCCGGGCGAACTACCTGCCCACCGCCAAATTCACCACCTGGATCCACACAATTGCCAATAACGTCGCCAGCGATCTGCGACAGCGGTCGTATCGGCGGCGTGAATATGGCGTGCCCGCGAACGTGTCGGCCTCATCCAGCGCAATCGGCCTGGAGCAGATCGCGGTCGATGCCAGCGGGCTGATGCCGGCCCGGCTCGCCGACCGCACCGAACTGCAGGCTGTCGTGCAGCAGGCGCTCGGCACGCTCAACGAGCGGCAGCGGATGGCCGTGCTGCTGGCGAAATTCGAACAGTGTTCCTATGAGGAGATCGCGGCGGCCATGGACCTCACCGTGCCGGCCGTGAAGTCGCTCTTGTTTCGCGCGCGAGACCAGCTCCGCGAGGCGATCGCGCCCTACATGCAGGGGGACGAGCCATGACGCAGCCGCCGCGGGATACTTCGCCGCCGCAGAATGCCTTGCCGACCCCCGTCGACGATGCCGCCGCCACCGATCCCTCACTCGCACTGGGAGAGGTCTGGGAACTGCTCGACGTGCTGCCCGCCGCCGCAGCCTCCCCCGACATGATGGCCACCACCATCGAGATGGCGGCCGTGCCTGCTGGGGGGATGATGTCCCGGACAGGCAGCGGAGCCACGACTGCCCGCGGCGGCCGGCCCGCTGAGGCCGCGGCATGGCCACCCGTGCGGCAGTGGCTGCCCGGTGTGGCGATCGTGCTGGCGTCACTTCTCGCTGGGATCGCCGTGGGCCGGGCCACCGCGCCGATTCCCGAGTCGGCCATCCTCGCCAGCCTGCCGGTCGTGCAACACCTCGACCTGCTCCGCGAGGCTGGATCGGTGGGCTTTCTGGAGGCCGTGGCCAAGGGCGGCTATCCCCCGCCACGGCGGCCGCCGCC
>CANHYS010000202.1 GCA_947464585.1 Planctomycetaceae bacterium
ACGGTGTCTTCGATCCGTTCGAGCGTGCGGTGCTTCGGCTTGCGCTTGCGGATCTCGAGGAACCGGTCATCGCCCGCCAGCGAGTCGAGGATGTTGAGCACGAACGTGACGTTGTCGAAGTTGAGCCCAAACACCTCGTCGGGCCGGTTGCGGAGGCCGAAGATCCGACCGTCCATCAGGTCGATGTCGGCGACAACGACGGCGCGGATCGGCTTCGCCGCCGATCCGCCATCCTTGCCCGCCTCCTGGCCGCTCTCCGCCATGGACTTCCGCTCGATCGCCACGGCCAGCACCATCGACTCCTTCGCCTGCTTTTCAAAGATCTGCAGTTGCCGCATGTCGCCGCGGTTGCCCATCACCTGCTCGACCTCGATCGTTCCGGTCCGCAGGCCTGTCTGGGCCAGCGGCGTCCAGTTCACGTCGGCCTTGTCGTCCTTGACGACGGCTCCCGGAAACGGAAACAGCACCTCCTGGAGGCCCGCGGTGATCGGCTGGCGGGCATTGAAGCCGGGCAGCTTGCCAGCGGCGTCAGCCGTGAGATCGGAGTCGATGAAGACAAACTCATCCGGCAGTTCGAGCTTGGGGTGCGGGTTGTAATCCTGGCAGACGATGAGCGGATCGGAACCAGTCTGCCCCATGGCCGGTCGGCCGCCTCGCGCCATGAGCTTCAGGCCGAGCGTCTGCCAGAGCTGACCGATGTCGCCCTTGGGCTGCTGCTGCGGCTGAAACATCGCCATCGGCCCTCCCGGCCCGCGGCGGGGCTGCGCCGTGCCCGGCACGCCCTGCATCAGCACCGGCAGCGGATCCTCGAACACAGCGACCGGCTGGCCCGCACGGACGGCGGCCACGAAGTGGTTCATCTGCTCCGGCCCCAGCGACGACGGCTGCACGGCGAGCAGCACGTCGTAGCTGTCGGTGATCGGCGCCGACGCATCGACCTGCACCACGTCGTATTGCTTTTCGAGTTCCTCGAGCACGGGCTGCCGCAGCCGTTGCTGCCCGGTGGCCATGTCGAAGCCGCCAAAGAGATCGGCGTCGGTCGTGAGCACGCCCAGTCGCTTCCGCTTCTGCTGGGCGGCGGTGCAGATCGAGCGGATCAGCTCGTATTCCACCGGCGTGCCCTTGTCGAAGAACGGCACCACCACCTTCTCGAGGCCGCTCGTGAAGGCACACCCCAGGAAGATGCTTTCGTCGCGGTAGGCGCCCCGCACCCGCGACAGCACGCTCACCGGCTCGATGCCGAACTGCTGCGACGCCAGCGCCGCGGCCTCGGTCTTGGGATCGGTGGAGATCACCTCGACGTTGACCTTGCCGCGGCCGAGCTGCTGGAACTGCCGCAGCATGTTGAGCAGGTTGAGCCGTGTCTGCGTGTAGTCCTCCGGCACCGTCGGGCTGACGTAGGCCTTGATGTCGATCGGGCGGCTCGTGTCGAGCTCGCGGAGCAGCCTCCGGGTGTCGGGGGAGAGCGAGCTGATCCGCTCTTCCGAGAGATCGGCCCGCACATCCATGCCCCGGACGAGGAGCACGACCCCGAGCGCCGCCGCCGCCAGGCCGAGCGTCCGCGCGACGAAGTGCACGCCCATCTTCGCGCCATCCCGACGGCTGGCCCAATGCCGACGGCCGATGAGCACCATCGCGATGTAGAGGCAGACCGCCACGATGCCGACGAAGTAGGCGATGCCCGACAGGCTGACGATGCCGCGGCCGAAGTCGGTGAACTGCTCGGCGAGACTACACGGACGCACCCACTTGGCGAGCCCCGGCGACATCACCGACCCCGCCTGGTCAGCCACGACCAAGGGAGCGTTGAACGCCAGCCCGAGGATGAAGGCCACCGTGAGGTTGTTGGTGAGGAAGCTGGCCACCACGCCGATGGCGATCATGGCGATGCCGACGAACCAGTAGCCGAGGTAGTTGGAAAGCAACAGGCCGGCGTCGGGTGTGCCCCAGAGGAGCAGGATGGCGAGGTTGCAGATGCAGGAGAACATCAGCGCCACCGTGTAGATCCCCACCGCCGCGAGATATTTCCCAAACACCACCTCCCAGTCACTGGCGGGGATCGTCAGCAGCAGCTCGTCGGTGCCCTGCCGACGCTCCTCGGCCCACACGCTCATCGTGATGGCGGGGATGAACACGAGCAGGATGTACGGCAGATAGCGATTGAGCTGGTCGAGGTTGGCGAGGTTGGAGTTGAAGAACTCCGGCGGCCAGAACGCCGCCAGCGACCCCAGCAGCACGAAGACGCAGATGAAGACATAACCGGTGGGGTTGGAAAAGTAGGCGACGAAGTTTCGCTTGAACACCGCGTCGAGGACATTCCACTTCATAGGTATCGATCCTTGCAGACTGTTTGAAGCAAACTGTTCCGAAATGATTCCCAAACCTGTTCCCGCTCACGTCACGATGCCGCTCGTGCACCGTGGCATCCGCCACCTGCCTGCACGCTTCACACGGAGACGCCCCGTGTCAGTTCGTGGAACCGCTCGTCGAGTCCGCGGCCGCCCGCCCGGAGTTCCAGAGGCGTGCCATCGAACCGCATCCGGCCCTCCGAGATCAGAATCACCCGGTCGGCCATCGCCTCCACCTCCTGCAGGATGTGGGTGGAGAGCAGGATCGTTTTCTGTTCGCCGAGCCGGCGGATCGTGTCGCGCACACCGCGGATCTGGTTCGGATCGAGGCCGCTGGTCGGCTCGTCGAGGATCAGCACATCGGGCTCGTGGAGCAGCACCTGCGCCATGCCCACTCGCTGACGATAGCCCTTCGAGAGCTTGCCGATGGCCTTGCCGATCACGCTCCCGAGTTCGCACTGGTCGACCACGGCGTCGATCCGCTCCGCCCGTCGGGCTCCCTTGAGCCCCCGCGCGTCGGCGAAGAATTCGAGCAGGCTGCGGGGCGTCATGTCGGGATAAAGAGGGCCGTTCTCGGGAAGGTAGCCCAGCCGGGCCGCTCCGGAGAGCCGGTCGGTCGACATGTTGTAGCCGGCGATCCGGGCGATTCCGGCGGAGGGGGCGAGATACCCGGTCAGCATCTTCATGGTCGTGCTCTTGCCGGCGCCGTTGGGCCCCAGGAAGGCGACGATCTGGCCACGTGGCACGCTGAAGGTGATGTCTTCAGTGGCGATGAAGGAGCCGTAATACTTGCAGAGGCCGTCGGCCTCGATCATGGAATCACGGCCGGCTGTGGAGGGTGTGGGGGTCATCGTGCTCGTGTGATTCGGGGAAACGCGTGAGGCCGCCCGCGGCACGCGGGGCCTCTCCGCCAGTATTTTTTCCGGATGCCACGCTTCCGGCAATCCCCATGATACAGGTCCGCCGTCATTTGGACCGCCCCGGCTGAGGCCAAACAGCGGTTGGACCGCGAAATCCTGCCACTCCTTTCGGCGACGGGCCCGGCGGCGACGGGCCCGGCGACGGGCATCAAGACCTCACGGGGCGATGGATGC
Source organism: Planctomycetaceae bacterium (assembly GCA_947464585.1). Next base: position 3,443 of record CANHYS010000202.1, read on the forward strand.
CGCGGCCTTGGCCAAGGCGGTGATGGCGGGCCAGTCGCCTGCCCGCACGGGCTCGGCCGGCGTGACCCACGACCCGCCCACGATCGGGCAGTTGGGAAGCTTCAGGTAGCTCGCCACGTCCTCGCGGCGAATCCCGCCGGTGGGACAGAACACCGCGGCCGGAAACACCGGCGCCAACGCCTGCAGGAAGGCGATGCCCGCCACGCCGTTGGCCGGAAAATACTTGAGCGCGTCGAAGCCGCGTTCGCAGGCGGCCATCACCTCGCTCGGTGTCGCCACGCCCGGCAGGAATGGCAGGCCGTGCGCCGCGACGGCATCGGCCAGCCGATCGGTGACGCCGGGGGACACGCCAAACGATGCCCCAACGGCGACCGCCTTCTCGACATCGCGCGCTGTCAGAAGCGTGCCCATGCCGACGTCGGCCTCCGGTGCCGCCGCCTTCATCTCGCGAACGGCGTCGAACGCGACCGCGGTCCGCAGCACCACCTCGAAAACGTGGATGCCGCCCGCCACAAGGGCCCGGGCCAGGGGCGCGGCCGTGGCGACATCGTGGATGGTGAGGATCGGCATCACCCGGCCGCGGGAGAGGATGCGGCGAATCGGCGAAGTGCTGGTTTCCATGGATGGCCTGCCTGTGTGTCCGTCATGGTGGGCCGCCGTCGGGGTTTTCCCGACACGTCGGTGGCACACCCTTTTCACGGGTGATCCCGAGCCATCCCTTCGACTTCCGGCCCGCGGACAGCGGCAAATGCGATGCTCGGACTGTCGACACAATACAGTTGCGGTGATACCTTCTCAAGGGTTCCGAGTTCACCACGTCCACCTCCGATCCTCCTCATGCCGCTCAGCAGAGTCCGCCGTGTCAGTCTCGCCCACTCGGTAAGTTCGCAGTTGTCGAAGGCGATCGTCGCGGGTGATTTTCCGGCCGGTGCCCAGCTTTCGGAGCCGTCGCTGGCGGCCAAACTCGGAGTGAGCCGCGCCCCGGTCCGCGAGGCGCTGATCGAACTGGAACTGCGGGGCTTGGTGGAATTCGATCCCCAGGGCCACACCCGGGTTCCCACGCTCACTCCGGCCGACCTGCAAGAGATCCACGCCGTTCGGGTGGCGCTCGATCCGTTGGCGGCGTCGCTGGCTGCGGAACATGCCACGGCGGACGTCTTCGCGGCGCTCGAGGCCAACATCGCGGCCACCAAGGATGCCAAGACCCTCGCCGACGTCTCCCGGCTCGACACCGAGTTTCACGACCGCATCGTGAAGGCAGGCAAGAACCGGCGGCTGATGCTCTGCTGGACCGCTATGCGGGACCAGGTCGAACTCTGGCTCGCGCAGATGCAGTTGCGTCATCAGGCAACCACGAAGCGAACCCGGCAGCAGACGGTCGACAGCCACCGCGAACTGCTCGAGGTCATCCGCAGCGGCGACGCCAAGCGGGCCGCCGCCTACGCCCGCGAGCACGTGGCGGGCTGGATCGAACTCTTGCCAACAGCACCCGCGGCTCCCGAGGCGTAGCTGCTGAGGAGCCGGCCGACGAAAAAGGGGACTCAGCCGGTCCCGTTCGGCACGGGCTGTGCAGGCGGCCCGCCCCCCCCGGCTCGCGCCGGGGGCTTTTATGGGGCGACGCATACAAGCCCGGAGCGTGAGTAATGGGATTCCCCGTCACGGCCCCGGCAGCGGACCGGGGGTGGAGAGCCTCGTGCGGCAGAGGTGCGAGTCGGCGGTCATGTAGAGTGTTTTGCCGTCGTCGCCAAAGGCACAGTTGGCCGTCGCCTGCCCAGTGAGCAACGTGCCGAGGTGCGTGCCGTCGGCCGCGAACACGAGCACGCCCCCCGGGCCGGTCGCAAACACGTTGCCCGCGAGGTCGACCTTGAGCCCGTCGGGGAGCCCCTTCTTCCGCTCCTTGAAGAGCTTCGTGCCGTCGAAGAATGTCCGCCCCTCGTCGAGCGTGCCGTCGGGC
>CANHYS010000203.1 GCA_947464585.1 Planctomycetaceae bacterium
CCGAACACGGTCAGGAACTCCGAGGAGTAGTCGGCGTAGGGCAGCTGCACGGCCCGCGAGCCGGGCGGCATGCCACCGAAATTCGTCTTCGTGCCGGTCGTGGCGTCGATCGCGTCGCAGAGCACCTCCGCCGGCAGTCGACGGGGATAGGAGCGGGAGAAGTTCTGGCGGTCGTCGGCGTTGTATTGATTCGGATCCGAGCTGAGCTGGTAGGTGGTCGACTGGCAGATCGTCTGCACGAGATCCCGCATGTCGAAGCCATGGTCGATGAACTGCTTCGTGAGCGCGTCGAGCAGTTCGGGATTCGATGCGGGGTTCGTAGCCCGCATGTCGTCCTCCGGATCGACCAGCCCGCGGCCGAAGAAGTGCTTCCAGGTGCGGTTCACCAGCGACCGCGCGAAGAATGGGTTGTCGGGCGACGTCAGCCAGTCGGCCAGTTTCAGCCGCGGATCCTCGCTGGCGTCGATCGTGAGCGGCGTGCCGCCGAGGCCCGCGGGTGTGAGCGGGTCGCCCGACTTCGGGTGCTTGGCCGTCGCCACGCCCGTCTTGTGGAAGATCCGCTGCTCGGCCTCGTTGAGCCCGGGCTTCTTCCCAAGTTGCGTGAAGAACGCCGAGAAACGGGCGTAGTCCTCCTGGCTCCACCGTTCGAACGGATGGTGGTGACACTTCGCGCACTGGATCCGCTGACCAAGAAACAGCTGCGCCGTATCCTCGACCTGGGCGTTGACGTCTTTCACAGCCCGGTACCAGAGCACTGCGGGGTTTTCGCTCGCCTCGCCTGCTGCCGTCATCACATGCCGCACGAACTGGTCGTAGGGCATGTTTTCCTGGATTGCCTGGCGGATCCATTTATGGAAGGCGTAGTTGCCCGGCTTGCCGGGCTCCGCAAACTCGGAGTCGAGCTGGTTGCGGAGCAGGGCTGACCACTTGGTGGCGAACGTGTCGGCGTAGTCGCCGCTGGCCAGCACCTTCTCGATCACCGCGTCGCGTTTGCCGGCCGACGGGTCGGCCAGGAAGGCTTCTGCTTCGGCGGCGGTGGGCAGCCGCCCACCGAGATCGACCATGATCCGTCGCAGGAATGTCGCATCGTCGGCCACCGCCGAAGGCGGGAGCCCCAGCACTTTCAGCTTCGCGAAGACCAGCTCGTCGATGAAGTTGCGGGCGGGGGGCAGGGACGCGAGCGGTGCCCCCAGCGGAATCGTGGCGCGGGCGACGGCCACCTCGGTCTGGTAGCGGACCATGATCGCCACGTCGCCCGTCTCGTCGTTGGTCCGCACGAGGCCTCGCTTGCCGATGCTCGCCATCTCGGGCACGTTGGCCTCGTAGACCGCGGTGCCGGTGACATCCTCACGGGATCCGTCGCTGTAGATGGCTGTGACGAGCAACTGTTGTTCGGCGTGCGGCGCCATCAGCCGCCACGCGGGGTAGACCTCGAGTTTCGCCAAACGCGGGGCGGTGGGGTTGGCCGGTGGGCCGCCGGCAGCGATCCAGTTGCGGATCAGTTTGTAGTCGGTGGAACCGGGCTCGAGCCGCCCGCCGCCGCCATGCGCCACAAGGCCCGTGCCCTTCTGCAACAGCAGGCTCTGGTCGGGGGCCGCGAACGAGAGGCGTCGGGCCCGTGACTCTTTGATCAGATGCTCGTAATCCTCCGCGGGCTCGAAGCCGAGCAGCGACAGGCGGAAGCCGTTCTGTCCGTTGGCCGCACCGTGGCAGCCGCCGCCGTTGCAGCCGTTCTTCGTGAGGATCGGGACGATGCGGTTCGCAAAGTCGTAGCCGGGATTCTGCTCGAAGCTCTCGACGGCGAACGATGCAGTGGCGGTCAGCGGGGGTGTGCCCGCGATCGTGGCGGTGACGGTCGTCGTGCCGTTGGCCAGCGGGCTCACCACGCCCTGCTCGTCGATGGCGACCACGCCGGCCGGCTGAGAGGTGAACGTGGCAACGCGGGTGAGGTCGAACGTTTTGCCGTCGACGTCGGAGCCCATCACCACCACCTGTTGGCGTGCATCCTCGCCACGGAGCACGACGGCTTCGCCATCGGGGCGGCCGTTGTGCATCGAGAGCGATACGGCGCGACCGTTTGCGGCCAGTGCTGCGGGGGCTGGAGGAGCTGCGGCAGAGGACTCGGCGGCGACGCCGATCATGGCCGACAGGAGGGCCGACAGGAGGGCCGACAGGACGGCCGTCACGCAGACGAGCATGGCCAGGGCGATGCGGCTGGCGGCAGGTCGTTTCATGGTTGTCGCCTCAGTGTTCGCAGCACCACGCACGGCTGGTCAGATGAGTTCGCGGATGGGATTTCCGAACGGCAGGATCGGCATCGGTCGGCCGGTGTGATCCAGGAACGAGTGGCTGTAGTCGATGCCGAGATGCCGGTAGACCGTGGCCCAGAGGTCGTTGGGAGTGAGCGGCCGATCCTTGGGATCCTCTCCCTTGGCGTTGGTGGAGCCAACGACCTGGCCCATTTTCAGTCCGCCGCCGGAGACGAGCACCGACATCGCCCGCGGCCAGTGGTCGCGGCCCGGTTGCTTGACGCCAGTGGCGGTGCCGACGGCATAGTTGATCCGCGGCGTGTGGCCGAACTCGCCGGTGGCGACGACGAGCACACGCTTGTCGAGGCCGCGGGCGTAGAGATCCTCGATCAGGGCCGTGACGGTCTGGTCGTAATAGGGAGCACGGAACCGCGTGTCGGTAAAGATGTGGCAGTTCACCGCGTGGCAGTCCCAGTTGTAGGTCGTGCCGAAGGGCAGGCCGCCCGGGGCCATCGGGTTTTCGAGCACCACGCTCACGAAGCTCGCGCCGGCCTCGACGAGGCGGCGGGCCATCAGCGTGCGCTGTCCCCAGGAATGGTTGCCATACCGCTCGCGGACCTCGGCGGTCTCCTGCGAGAGGTCAAACGCATTGCGGGCGGCCTCGCTCGTGAGCAGGTCGTAGGCCTTGGTGTTGAATCGGTCCATCGCGGCCATTGCACCGGAGCGGTCGACCTCGCGCCGCAGGCGATCGACGCCGCCGAGCAGCGATCGCCGGTCGGCGAGCCGCGTGGCCATATCGCTCGTGAGCGAGAGGTTCTTCACCTGGAAGGCCTTGTCGCTCGGGTTGCCGGGGATGGTGAAGGGTGCATACGACGGGCCGAGATAGGCCGAGCCGAAGGCAAACGTGTCGACGCCCTGGCGGCCGTCGTCGGGCATAAGGATGTTGTGGGGCAGGCCGCGGGAGATGGTGTCGCGCATCTTGGCGACGACCGACGGGCACGCGGGGGCATCGTTGACCGTGCCGACCGGCGTCTTGGGAATCCGGCCGGTCATCAGCCGCTTGTGGCCACCGCCGTGATCGGCGAAGTCGTGGGAGATCGAGCGAATGAGGGAGAAGCGATCAGCGACCTTCGTATGGAGCGGGAAGAGTTCGATGACTTCGATGCCCGGGACGTTGGTCTTCACCGGCTTGAACTCGCCGCGGTATTCGGCGGGAGCCTCCGGCTTCATGTCATAGGTTTCCATGTGGGGAAACCCGCCCGGCAGCCAGATGAAGATGACGGCGGTGTCGTCCGGGGCCGAAATCGTGCCAGCCTCGGCCCGCAGCCGCAGCAGATCGGAGAGCCCCAGGCCGGTCGCTCCGATGGCGCCGATCTCAAGGAAGCTGCGTCGCGACACCGGGCCCGCGCAGTTTTTGGAAGGCTTTTCGGTTCCACCCGCCCTATTTGACCTGCCCATGGATCCCTCTCCTGTGAGTCTGGGTTGCGCCCACTTTTGACGTGCAACGCCGTCGGCCGCTTTCGCGGTCAATTGAATGACGCTGTCATGACAACGATCGTACCCTAAATTATCGTCACATGTCGCTCACAATTCCTGCCGCGGTCCCCCGGCGCACAGCCTTGTGGAGATCTAACTAAAGCCGCAGCAAGGGTTTATGCGTTGCGTCGGCGGTCTGTTGAACGGGTTCCATGGCGGCGAAGAGTGCAGCCAATGATATGGGGGCGTGCGCGATCGCACAGATCCACGGCAGAACGGCCGTAGGTAGGATGGGACGAATTCTGCCATCCATCTCAGAGTTCAGCCCAGCGTGTCGATGTCTGTCAGCCCTTTCGCGCCGGTGACGGTGATCATTGTCAATTTCAATGGCGGTGAGCACCTGCTGCGCTGTCTGTCGTGCCTGGCGGACCAAGACACGCGGCCCGAGCGGATCGTGCTGATCGACAACTGCAGCACCGATGGGTCGGCGGCCGCTGCCCGGGAATGGGTGGCACGGGATGGGCGGTTGACGGCGCGGCTCGAGCAGATCGATTCCGCCGTCAACGCCGGGTTTGCTGCGGCCAACAACCGCGCTGTCGAAAACTGCACGACCGAATTCGTGGCCCTGCTCAATCCCGATGCGTTTCCCGATCGGGGCTGGCTCACGGCGCTGGTGGCCGCCGCGCGGCAGCATCCAGAGGCGGCATCGTTCGGATCATGTCAGCGGCTCGACGGTCGGCCCGGACTGCTCGATGGCGTTGGGGACGTCTATCACATCAGCGGCGTCGCCTGGCGGGATGGCCACGAAAAGACACACGGCGACTGCTACGAGCCAGACTGCGAGATCTTTTCAGCGTGTGCCGCGGCGGCGCTCTATCGGCGACAGGCGTTTCTCGATGTGGGAGGCTTCGACGAGGATTTTTTCTGCTACTTCGAGGACGTCGATCTGGGCTTCCGTCTGCGGCTGGCGGGGTATGCCGCGCGGGCGGTGGCCGCGGCGGGCGTGTCGCACGTGGGCTCTACCTCAACGGGTGGTCGGCGGAGCGGCTTCGCGGTCTACCACGGCCGTCGTAATCTCGTCTGGTGCTTCGTGAAGAATATGCCCTTCCCGCTGGTGCTGCTGCTTCTGCCAGTGCACATCGCCCTGCTGCTCTGCGATCTGGTGTTGTTCTTGCTGCGGGGCTGCGGGGCCGCGATCGTGGCGGCTAAGTGGCATGCGATCGTGGGGCTGCCGAAATTCCTGAGCAAGCGTCGGGCCGTGCAGGCCATGCGTCGGGCGACGTGCCTCGATATCTGGCGGATCATGGACCATCGCTGCTGGCCAAAGAGCCGACGCATGCCATCCCGCTGAACTCTGGCTGCGCGTATCTGGCAGATGGCGTTGAATCACCGCCGTGAAAAGGATCGATCGGTCGCCTCCCACACGGTGCGGCTCGGCGCGTAGCCGAGATCACGCCGCGCGGCGCTGATGTCGAAATAGTGGTCGGTCGCCATCTCCTCGGCGAGAAACCTCGTCAGCGGTGGATCTGACGCCAGTCGAAACGTCTTCCACACCGTCTCGGCCACGGTTGCGAGCATCTGCGCGGTGGCCGCCGAGATCCGCCTCCGCACCGGCGGAAGATCGTGGAGGGCCAGTACCCTGCCGATCCATTCCCAGAG
>CANHYS010000204.1 GCA_947464585.1 Planctomycetaceae bacterium
GGAACGCCAGCACGCCGACGACCGTGTCGCCGTCGAGGAGCGGCGTCGCGATGAAGCTCGCCGGGGCCATCAGGGAAGGCAGGTAGCGGCTGTACTGGCCGTAGGCGATGGTGCCGGGACGGCCCATCGCGACCGCCTCGCGAAACGACTTGGCGAGATTGCTCGAGGCGAGCGGGCCCGATGTCAGTGATGCTCCGAAGTCGATCTCCTTGAACACCGTATAGAGGATCGTGCCCGAGGCGGCGTCAATGAGGAAGATGTCATACACACCATAGCGCTCGAGCATCTCCCGGAAGATCGGGTGCAGCGTGGCGTGGGCACGGGAGTAGGCGGAGCCGTCGTCGGCGGCGTCGAGCAGTTGCTTCGACCCAACGGGGTTCGGGTTCCGACGCAGGTAGCGGTCTTGCAGCATCACGCCGCGTGGGGCGAGGGCGTCGATGGATGGCCGCACGTCGATCTCCTCGCCATTCTGCTTGCGATAGAGGGGCGCGAACTCCGCGGCATAGTAGCCGGTAAGTTCTTGCCGCGCTGCCGTCACCGCCTCGTCGTCGACTGGCAGTTCCTGCCACGCCTTGCGAAACGTCGTCAGCGCTTCCCTCGGCAGCGGACCACTGGCGGCGACGAGGAGTTCCTCGCGCATCGTCGAGAAATACCGCTCGACTGCCTGGGCGGTGATCGTCCGGACTGCCTCCAGCCGCGCGAACGCCTGCTGGCGCAGCGACTCCGCCGCCGAGCGGTACATCGCAACGCCCAGCAGGGCGAGCGGTACCAGCGACATCGTCAGCAGTGCCGCGAGGACCAGATTGCGGAGCGATCGATCGGAAGACAACTTCATCTCAGGAGGCCTTGTCGGAGGGGGTTACGCCGGGAACGCCGGCGCGGTGGACGCCGGCGAGACCCGCCGGATCGAGGAGGCTGTTGGCGTCGAGCAGAATGAACAGATCGTCGCCGGCACGGGCGAATCCCTCGACCGACCGCTGCCCGTCGGACACGACCGAGTCGGGAGCGGAGTGGATTTGGTCTACGGGGATGCGGATCACCTGCGAAACGGCGTCAACCATGCAGCCCATCGTGCGACTGCCGACGTTGACGACGATCGTGCGGGTGTTGGCGTCCGACTCCCGGGCCGGCAGCCCAAACAGGAGCCGCAGGTCGATCACCGGAATGATCGTGCCGCGAAGGTTGCTCACTCCGACGACGTACGCGGGCACGTCGGGCACCCTGGTCACGCTGCCCGACGTGATGATTTCCTGGATTCGCTCGATGCGAAACAGGTACTTCTGGCCGGCAATTTCAAAGCCGACGAACTGGGCCGAAGCGGCCTGTCTGACCTCTGGGGGGCGGACCGAATCCATGCCGGTGATACCTGTGCGGAAGCGACGTGCGGGCCGCGAGACGGTGTCGCCCGGCTCGCCGGGAGACTCCTCGAGATATAGCTTGGGAATTGGGGCGATTCAAATTTGTGTCGGTCCTGACGGATGGGGGAGATGCCTTTCCCCGGTGCCATCGTTACGATGTGCAGAACCCCACCATCTCCATCCCACTGCCGGTCCAGCTCCAGGAGTCAGCCCACCCGCCCCTTTTTGCACCATGTTTGATGGCGTTCTCAAGGTTGTCGTGGTCGACGATTCTGCCCTTTACCGGCAGATGCTCCTCACGGTCCTCGGCAGGATCGCGGGTGTGGAGGTGGTCGGAACGGCTGCCGACGGCGACGCGGCGGTGGAACTCATCTCGCGGATCAGGCCGGACGTCGTCACGCTCGACGTGCAGATGCCGGGCCGGGACGGCATCGAGGTGCTGCGGGCACTGAAGCAACGTGGGCTGTCGCCACGGTCGATCATGGTCAGCAGTCTCACCGCACAGGGAGCGCCGACGACGGTCGCCGCCCTGATGGAGGGTGCCTTCGACTTCGTGCTCAAGCCCGCGGGCGGCGATCTGCACGTCACTCGCGAGACGATCCAACGCGAGCTCACCGAGAAGTTGGCCGCCGTACGAGAGAGCATGGGGGCTCCGGTGGTGGCCGCTGCGCCGCCGCCGATGGAGCGGTCGTTCCGGCCCTCCGCAGCAGCACGCTTCGACGCCATCGTGATCGGTACTTCGACTGGTGGCCCTCAGGCCCTGCGGGCCGTGATCCCGCTGCTGCCTGCCGATCTGCCCGTGCCGGTGTTTGTCGTGCAGCACATTCCGGCCCAGTTCACGGTCAGCCTCGCCGAGCGACTCGACGGGATGTCGCCACTGCGGGTCGTGGAGGCGGCCGACGGCATGCTCGTCACGCCGGGTATGGTGCTCGTGGCACCTGGGAACAGGCATCTGGGCGTGGCGCACCGGGGCGATCAGGTCGTGTGTGTGCTCGACGATGGTCCGCGGCGTCGCGGCTGCCGGCCGTCGGTCGACCATCTTCTGGAATCGGCCGCGCGGCTCTACGGCGGGAGGGTGCTGGCGGCGGTGCTGACCGGGATGGGCTGCGACGGGCTCGACGGGTGTCGCGAGCTGAAGCGGCGAGGGGGCACGGTGCTGGCGCAGTCAGCCGCTGGATGCGTCGTCTATGGCATGCCGAAAGCGGTCAGCGAGGCCGGTCTGGTCGATGAGGTGGTGCCGCTCGAGCGGATGGCCCTGCGGCTCACCGCATGGCTGCGGGGTGCGGCTGCGGAGTGAAAAATCGTCCAGCAGGTCGTTTTCCGGCCATGCCGACGTGCAGTCCAGCAGCCTATTCGAGCAGTTCCAGCCAGGCGCGGATCTCGTTGTCGTATTCGCTCGCCAGGCCGCCCACGATCAGCTGTCGGTGAAAGCTCGCTGCGCCTTCCTTCACGAGGTCGGCGTCTTCGGCGCTGGGAAAACGCCGGGCCGGGTCGGCTGCGATCATGCCCCGGATGAAGTTCATCAAGAGCTCGTTGCAGGTCACGTCGGACGGCAGGATCTGCGGGAGCCGATGGGCGAGCGACCGCTTGGCCTCCAGCAGGTCGCGGTAGGACTGCAGCCCCGCGAACGGCGGCTGACCCGAGAGCATCTCGATGAGCACGTAGCCGAGGCTGGCCAGGTCGGAACGGGGGGTGTTCTCCCGGCCCTCGAGCACCTCGGGGGCCGCATACGACGGGGTGCAGGTGCGGTTGGGGGGCATGTCGTCGAGCGCGAGGGCCGAACCGATGTCGATGATCTTCGCGTTGCCCGTCCGCTTCACCATGATGTTGGAGCTCTTGATGTCGCCGTGCACGATCTCTTCGCGGTGCAGGGCGGCCAGAGCTGCGAGGCATTCGCGGACGATCGCGATTGCCACGCCAGGCTTGAGCCGTGACTGCTGGGGGCCCGCCGTCACGATCACGTTGTTCAGGTGCCGCCAGCGGTCGTCGCCCACGCTCGCCCTGGTCTGAGCGAGGAGTTCCGGGGCCAGCAGCCGCGAGAGGTCGTAGCCGTCGATCCACTCCATCTCCATGATGCGGATCCGCCGCTGCTCGACGAAGTTGTGCACATCGAGCAGGTTGTCCTGCTGGATCTGGGCGACCCGAGAGGCCACCTTGGCAATGCGGTTCATTCCCTCGTCGTAGATGGCCTCCGACTCGTAGCGTTCCGGCGAGAAGATCTTGAGGGCCACCGGCAGGCTGAAATTATCGGTGCCGCGCCGCTCGGTGAGAAACACCACCCCCTGCCCTCCCGCACCGAGTCGGCGGGTGAGCGCGTGGTACTCGGTCCAGGTGAGGCGACCCGCATCGAGGATTTCGCCGTAGCGGGAAAGCAGTTCCTCCGGGCACCGGCTGCCCACGTCGCCGCCGACGGAAATCGTCGGCCGACCGTCCTGCGCCGGGGGGCCCTCCTGGTAGATCGTGGTGTTCATCGTGTCTGGGCGGCTGGTCATGGTGTTTCGCGTGGTGCTTCAGCGCTGGGAGGTTCGGGAAACCCAGCTGGCTCGGGAAAGCCAAGCCGTTTGTCGACCAGATTTCTGAGCGGATGCGCCGACAGATACCGCTGGAGATTGTCGCAGAAAAAGTCGGTCATCGCATCAATTCGGCGGGCCGATTGGCCGGCGACGTGTGGCGTGATCAACAGGCGTGGCGCCCGCCAGAGCCGGCTTTCCGGCGGTGGTGGTTCGATGGGAGTCACATCGACCGCGGCGGAATCGAGGTGGCCGCTCTCGAGGGCGTCGACCAGGGCGTTTTCGTCGACCAGTCTGCCGCGGGCCATGTTGACGAGGATCGCACCACGTTTCATTCTCGCGATCGCGGCAGCGTCGATCATGCCGCGGGTCTGGGGCGTGAGCGGCGCGCAGAGAAAGAGGATGTCGGCCTCCTCCAGCACGGAGGGAAGCGTTTCGGGCCCACCGAGCCGTTCGACAGCGGCCGGCTTGCGGACGGGAAAGTAGTCGGTGGCGACGATCCTGACGCGGAACGGCGCGAGCACCTCCACCAGCCGACGGCCCACGCCTCCCAGGCCCACGATGCCGACGGTGGCGTCGGTCAGGTCGCGGGTGGGACGACGGACGAACTCCTGCCGGTGTTGCTGTTCCAGAAACAGGGGAATCCGTCGTGTGCAGGCGATGGCCAGCCCGAGGCCGTGCTCGGCGACCTGGTCGGCGAGCACTCCGGAGGCGCTCGTGACGATGATGTCCGATCCAATCACCACCGGCACCAGGCAGTGGTCGAGTCCGGCGGCCGAAGACTGGATCCAACGGAGCCGGCCGGTCTGGACGACGTCGTCCCAGGGCACCGGCACCTTGGGGTGGCCGCAGAAGATGTCGGCGGTGGGCAGTTCGGCAGCCACCCGCTCCTGGCCGGCATCGACGATGTCGGCATGCGGGGCCACCGCCTGAATCTGGGCGATATGGTGGGGCTCGACGGGATAGCAGAGAACGATGCGCATACCTACGGTTTTCGCCGGAAAGTGCCGGAATTGGCAAGTCGGCCTGTGGCAGCGTTGGTGGGCGGCCGTCCCATGGCTTGCCGAGGCCGGTTTTCGTGGTTCAATACAGTCATAGGAATGAAGGGTATCGGCCGAGGGAGCCGATAGTCTGTGATTTGACGGGCTTTGCCCCAGCGAACCGTTCGTCGTCGGCCCTTCCTCCTCCCGAACAGCTGACCTTCCCGGTGCATCCCATGCGTTCCACGCTGCTGGCCGTCGCGGCCCTCGCCTTCCTGCGGATCGTCATCGGGATGCACTTTTTCCTGGAGGGGCTGAGCCATCTCCGCGACCCGGGCTGGTCGAGCGCCGGCTTTCGCCGGGCCGCAGTCGGACCGCTCGCCGATTTTTACCAGTCCGAACTGCCCCAGACGGGCAACTGGTCGGAGACGCTGGGGAAGATCGACAAACGGTCCATCGATGACGCTCTTGATGCCTGGAAAGCCAGTGTCGTGGCAACCTGGCAGCGGCGGCTTGAGGAGCGGCAGAA
>CANHYS010000205.1 GCA_947464585.1 Planctomycetaceae bacterium
ACCTGCTTCGACCAACGGCTCTGGCCACTCAAGGTGGCGGCAGCAGGCCTCGTGGGGCCGCCGTTCCAACTGCCGATCGTGCCTCCGGCCGGCACCGTGGCCGTGCTCTCACTGGCGATCGAGACGCTTTCCAGCGACGTCCGCGTCGGCCAGATGCCGCTCGAATCGTTGCGGCTGCATCTCCATGCCGAGGCGGGGCAGGCGATGTTCGAACTCTACGAACTGCTGCTCACGAGATGCCTGGGTGTGGTGATCGCCGACGGCCCCACCGACCCCCAGGCCGTGGTGCTGCCACGTGACCGGCTGGTGGCCGCCGGGTTTGACCCGGCCGATGCGGCCATTCCCGATGATCCGCGGAGCTTTTCCGGCTACCGGCTCCTGTCGGAATTTTTCGCGCTCCCGCAGAAGTTCCTGTTCGTCGATTTGAAGGGGCTCACGCCGCAGGTGATCGGACGGATCGGCAGGACGATGCACGTGTCGATCCTGCTCTCGGCCACCAGCCGCGAACTGGAGCGGGTGTTGTCGCCCCGCGCGATCCGACTGGGCTGCACCCCGATCGTGAACCTCTTCACTCAGCAGCTCGACCCCATGCGGATCGACGGAGCGCGGAGTGAATACTGCATCACGCCCGATGCCCGTCGCCCACGGGCGGTGGAGGTCTATTCCATCGAGTCCGTGCAGGCCGGGCCGGCGGGCGATGAGCCCGTGGACGTGCTGCCGTTCTACGCCGTGGCGTCTGTCGCCGAAACACAGTCGGCTGCGGCCGTCGGATCGCGGCGGCGGCTGCGGTGGCTGGCCTCCCGGCGGACGCATCGCGAGCCACGGCCTGATGGTGTGACCGACGCCGCCACCGACACCTGGCTCTCGCTCGTGGACGAGGCCGGCGGGCCCGCCGCCGTGGCCGACCTCATCGTTCACTCGAGGGCCGTGTGCACCAACCGCAATCTGCCCGCGCGATTGCCGTTCGCCGTGGGGCGGCCGCGGCTGACACTGCCAGACGGCCAGGGGCCGGTGGGCACGGTCACCTGCCTGACGCGGCCCACGCGGCCGCTGCGAACGCTGCCCGGCCGAGGCGCCGCGTGGCGGATCATCTCGCACCTCTCGCTCAATCACCTCTCGCTTGCCGACGCGGGCGATGGCCGCGCCCCGCAGGCCCTGCGGGAGATGCTCCGGCTCTATCTGCTCGACGACCTCGACGACTACGACCAGAAGCAGCGATGGATTCAGGGCATCGTCGGCGTGTCGAGCCGCCGTGTGGCAGCGAGGGTCGGGGAACGCGGCGGCGTCTGCCAAGGTGTAGAGATTCGCCTCGAGCTCGACGAGGAGCGATTTTCTGACGGGGCGGCCTACCTCTTCTCCAGCGTGATTGACCGGTTCCTCGGAGCCTGGGTGAACATCAATGCGTTCACGCGGCTGGTCTCCACGTCGCGGGAGAGGGAGAGCCGGCGGGAGCAGTGGATCTGGCCGCCGCGGGCCGGAGGCAGGGTGCTCGCATGAGTGACGACGCTGCGGTCGGCCCGACCTCCGTCGAGAGCCAGACGCCCGCCGACAAGCAGGCAGCCGGGAGCCATGTGCCCAAGCATCCCGTCTTGGAGCGGCTCTATGCCGAGCCACAGCGGTTTGAACTGTTTCAGGCGGTGCGGCTCCTGTTTGCGGAGGCGGTCGAGGAGGCTGCGTCGGTCGGCGCGCCGGCCCCGCCGATCATTGGAAGCCGGGAGAGCCACAACGCGTCGCGGGGTGCCTTGCGTTTTCATTCGTCCCCGACACTCGGGTTTCCCCAGGGAGCGATCACCGCGATCCGCCGCGATCCGCCATCCGAGGCAGCGGGCGATGGGGCCGTTGGCCACACGCATCTTGATCTCGCCTGCTTCGGGATGATCGGCCCAGCCGGCACGCTGCCCCGTCACTATTCATCGCTCGTCGTGGAGCGGTATCGGCGGTTTCGCGACACGACGCTCCGCGAGTTTCTCGATATCTTCGTGCAGCGGATGATGGCATTCCTCTGCCGCGCGTGGGCAAAGTATCGTCCCGCCTTGCAGCAGGAAATGACTGCCTTCACCGGCCAGGGGGTGTGGTGGGACGAGGCGGCCGAGGCCCCTCGCGACCCGGTGACTGCAACGGTGGCGTCGCTCGTCGGCCTGGGCGGCAAGGGGCTTTCGCACCGGCTTGCTGCCAGCGACGACATTGTGTTGCGGCACGCAGCCCATTTTTCCCGACAGCCGCGGTCGGCCGAGTCGCTGGAGCGCCTGCTCCGCGACGTCTACCGCGTGCCGGTGCGGGTGGAACAGTTCGTGGGGCGTTGGCTGGAATTGGAACAGCCCGATCAGACGGCACTGGCGAGCCGCGACAGGCCCGAGGGGCTCAATGCCCGCCTGGGCATCGATGCGATCGCGGGCCGCCGCGTCTGGGACGTCGAGTCGACGTTTGAAGTGGCCGTGGGTCCGCTCTCGGCAGCCGACTTTCGGTCGAGGCTGCCCGGCACTGAGCGACTGGCAGCACTGGGCGATCTGCTGCGGCTCTATGCGGGGCCGCAGTACGAGATTCGCGTGCGGCTGGTGCTCGCAGCCGACGCCGTGCCGCGGTGCCAGCTTGGCGGCGACGAACAAGCGACTGCCCTATCGGGATCGCGGCTCGGCTGGACGACCTGGCTCGGCGGCGGCCCGCCGCACGATCGCGGCGACGCGATGTTTGCCGTCGCATAGGCCGCAGCAGGCGAACCTCTGCGGCCAGGAAGTACAGGCTTCACCAGCTATCCAAGTTCGTCGCCATATTGTTGGCGGACCGTCTCGAGGAACGACCGGCACCAGCTGTCGAAGCCATCGACGCAGTGGGCTGCGTTCTCGGCGGCAGCCGTGACGCGGACGGGATCGAGGTCGAGGTCGTAGGCATGGCGAAACAGATGCTGAAACCCCTTCAGTTCGCGGACGTCTCGAACCGCGTCAGTGCTATGCGATCCATCGTTCGCCGCTCCCTTCGATCACGGGCCTCAGGCGAGTGCGGTCGATGAGGCAGACGTCCACCTCGCGACCCACGTCCGCGGAGAGCAGGCTTTGGAGATACTCGAGAGTCATTCCGGCCGGCAGCGATTCGAGCGCCACATCGACATCGGACCACTCATGAAATCGGCCAGGCTTGACGAGCGAGCCGTAGACCCACACCACCGTGCCCGGGACATGCCGGGCCAAGGCGGTGCGGAGAAGATCACGGGTGCGATCGGCAAGGATCGCATCATCGCGGCGTCGCCGTTCACGTTCTGAAGCCAATATCCACATAGTCGCGGAGTACGCTCTCCTCGGTCGGCGAACCAACTCACCCCGCGTCCCTCGCGCAGCTCATTCCCGAGCCGTGACAAAGCCGCGAACAAAACTGTCGGTCACCCCGCGTGGGAAGACTCCAAAAGGCAGTGATCCCTAGTCTAACTATTTTTGGTGGCTGGCACCTTTCTGGCCCGCGCCGCGGGCCGCGGTGAGGCTTGCACGGCGATTAAGGCAGAGGATAAACTGCCGCCGGTTGCGGCCCGCGGGGCGAGATGCAACCGGCCGCATTGAACGCATGCTTGCGGCGATCGTTCCCTCGCACCGGTAGAGATAATGCGCTCATTGATGGAAGCGCCAGCGCAGATTCGTTGAGATGATCATATCACACACGCGACAAGCGTCGCCTAGGGGATCTCATGAGCGATAAATTCCTTAAATGCTATTCCTATGATGTTGCTAGCCCCACCCTAGACGACCTTACGAAGTACATTCCCATAATCGAACACAATGTACTCGGCAAGGACCCAATAATGAAGAGGCAGCTTGTAATCACCAGCGATCAACTCAAATTTGAGAAAGATGTGGGGCGTCATGGGACAGACCGGCTTAGAGTCCTCATTGATGGAATCCGCACGAGCAATCCGTACAACTACCGCGAAAGGTATCAACAAGATGCCCGGACACCACGCCCTTGGGTTTCTAGTAACTTCCACTTGGTCGACAGGATATTTAGATATTTCTTAAACTGGCTTAACAGTTCCGGCTATAGATACGTTGGGAATCCTGTCGACCTAACAAACATTTGCGAATCTAGTGTTTTCGACACTCTGATCCAAGGAGGCGCTAAAGCCAACGTCCTTTACAATCCGATCGAATCAAGTGGAAATTGCCAAAACGTTGCGAACGGGTTCGCGATGGCTCTCGTGTGCTTGGGCGTCCCGGTATCCGCTGTGAAAACTGTTTATATTGGTCCCGACCCTGGTACGGCTGCTGCCGTATTCGCGTACGTAGGTGCGAAGGCTTCCCGCAGCGGTGCCGTACTTTATCAAACGGCGGTGCGCAATCGAAACGAGTATCGGTCAAGGGTTATGACCGCAGAACGCGAGGACTTTGTGGCCGTGCCTGGCGGCGAAATAGACAACCCGTTTGGTAATCACTGGGTAGTCAAGGCACATGGCACCCTGTGGGACGGCAACTACGCCTGTCGCTATGACGAACCATCGGAGGTGTGTGAGGCATATTCCTCTGTGCAGTTGCAAGGTAGATTTATCGGCGATTCCGTGGCGTTTATTGAACCGCTGGGCAAATCCGTCGGAAATTTCTTAGAGGTATCAAAAGCGCCCGCCACGTTGGCCGCCGAGATCAAAAGAGTGACGGGACATAACGACGGCCAGGTGTATATTCTGTTGAAGCCTAATGACCCCGCGTTGCAAGTCGATGTGATCTCCGACAAAGTCACGAACACGAAAACTGTGCCGTTACGAGTGGCCCGCGAATGGGGCTACGTGGTCCCGACAGGCTGGGAAAGAGCGAATGAGCAGGCGGGGGAGTTCGTCAAGAACGCAGTCGCAGATGCCATCGTAAACTACCGCAACGGCACAAGTTTTTGGAATTCAAAGTCGGCTGAAACGGATGCGTTTCTGAAGAGCGCGGTCAAGTGGATCGGTGCTGACGATGCTCGGTGCAAATCGGTAAGGGCGAAGTTTTTCGAAAAGGATGATTTGACCGGGGTTTATAAGTTGCCGGAACACCCCATGTACCAGAATCTTTACTATGTGCTCGGCTTCGATCCGACGGGCGAGTTCGCGGTGCCAAAGAGTATCGTCGGGCAGCGGCTCCGTGGATTTCTCCTGAACGCATTCAAGGTGCCGGCTCATATCAAGGCAACGGCAGGTGCGTAGGAGTACAAGTTGCGACTTAACGGGAGACACCATGATGTCAAAGCAGAGAGAAATCACGTTTCGTGGAGTGACGCATGCCCTTGGTGGAGATGCTGTCTCCGTGGGCGATCCCGCGCTCGACTTTCGGCTCTGGTACTTCAACAAGGGCGATGGAGGGGG
>CANHYS010000206.1 GCA_947464585.1 Planctomycetaceae bacterium
CTCGCCTCATCATCCACGCTCGACAGCGTCGTGCGACTCTTTGACTCGCGGGGCCGCGAACTCGCCCGTAACGACGATGCCAACGGCTCGCTCGACAGCCTCCTGTCGGTGATCACGCGGACGGGCGGCACCTATTACGTCGGCATCTCCGGCTATGGCAACTCGGCCTACACGGCGACCCGCGCCGGTTCGGGTCGCGCCGGCTCGACGGGCACCTATGAGGTGGCCTTCAGCTTCGGTGCCGTGGCGCAGCGCAAGGGGGCGAAGGCCGCCGCCATGCGCATGCTGGGCACGGCAGATGCCACACAGCCAATGCCCCAGGCGTATGGAGCGGGCCAGCAGCAGGAGACCTTCGCTCAGCGGTCAGCCGTGAAGCGATGGACCATGGTGTGGCGATAGGTCTGCCCCGGATCGAGCCGGACGGCCGGCCAGTCGGCCTGGCCGACATGGTGGATGGCGTCGGGATATTTCTGCGTCTCCAGGCAAATGGCCGCCTGCTTCGCATAGGCCGTCCCGCCCTTGCCCGTGACTGAGCCATCGAGATAGTTGCCGGTGTAGACCTGAATACCGGGCTGATCCGTGAGGATTTCCATGCTGCGGCCGCTGGCCCGATCGCGCAGCACCGCCACGCTCCGCAGGCTGCCGTCGGGCTTCCAGTGGCGGACCACATAGTTGTGGTCGATCCCGCCTGGGTTCTTGCCGTCGGCCGAGGCCGGCAGCGCCTTGATGGCATCGCCGAGCACAGCAGCCGGCTGACGCTCGGGGCGGAGGTCGAACGGCGTGCCCGCCACCGGTGCGAACTCACCCGTCGGGATGCCGCCGGTATCGACCGGCAGATAGCGGTCGGCGGCCACCGACAGCGTGTGCCCGTGGATCGTACCGGATGCCTGCCCAGCGAGATTCCAGTAGGAATGATGCGCCATGTTCACGATCGTGGGGGCCTCGCAGGTCGCCGACATCTCGACCCACAGTTCGCCGTCGGGCGTGAGCGTGTAGGTGGCTTTGGCCGTGAGCTGGCCCGGATAGCCCTCGTCGCCGGCGGGAGAGACCATCTCGAAGTCAACTGCCGGCCCCTTGTCGGAGATCCGTGGCGTCGCCTTCCAAAGCTTCTTATCGAAGCCGACCAGGCCGCCGTGGAGGTGGTTGGGCTCGTTGTTCGTCGCCAACGTGTAGGCCTTACCGTCAAGCTCGAACCGGCCCGCGGCGATGCGGTTGGCCACCCGGCCACAGGTCGCGCCGAAGTAGGGATGCTTGGCCGCATAGCCGTCGAGCGAATCGAAGCCGAGCACGACGTCGACCGGCTTGCCATCCTTCCCGGGCACGTGCAGGCTCGTGAGGATCGCACCGAAGTCGGTGATGGTCGCCTTCCAGCCGCCCGGCACCTCGAGCGTGTAGAGGTGCGCCTCGCGGCCATCGGGCAGACGGCCAAACGAGCTCACGGTCGGCAGGGCGCTCGCGGCAGCGGGCATGGGTTTGGCGACTCCCAGATTCGGGACGGACGGGTTTGATGTGGAGGGCTCGGCAGCCGCAGCGGCACCGGAAAGGAAGACGATCAGGATCGCCGCTGTCAGCCGGCGGTACGACATGGCCTCAACTCCACTGGAAATGAATGGGCTGGATCAACCACGATCGGCCGGCTTGGCAGTGACACGCGGCTTGGCTGGCGATCCGCTCTCGGCCTCCTCGCGTTTCATGCCGATCCAGCCGTCGACGCTCCACGGTCCGCCACCGAATGCCATCAGCGACATCAGGCCACCGGCGATGGCCATGTTTTTCATGAACTGGATCGTCTGCAGCTGCCGCTGGCCGGCATCGGCGAACGTCCAGAAGTCGTGGAAGTAGTAGGTCGCAGCGAGCAGGAAGACGAGCAGGAACGCCGCGCCGATCCGCGTCCAGGCACCGAGCACGACGCTCAGGCCGCCGAGCAACAGGAGCCCGATGGCGCCGAACAGCGCAAACTTGGGATTGGGCACTCCCTCGGAGGCCATGTAGGCAGCCGTGGCCTGGAACTGTGGAATCTTGTTGGCGACGGCGCTGACGACGAAGATTGCGGCCAAGAGCAGCCGTGCGACAAACGCGATGGCGCCCTGCATGATCGAGGCAAGCTGTTCCATGATCCGTTGCTCCTGGGGGCGTGTCGCGCGGGGCACTGGCCCGTTCCGCCACGGCTATGATCGTCGCGAACCGGCCGCCCCCCGGCAAGAGCGGATTGGCCGGCTGTGACGGCCGTTGATGTCTGAACGGCCTCAGCAGGCCGGTTGATCGCGGGTGATGCAGTGGAGGGCGCCGCGACCGCGGACGACTTCCTGGCAATCGACCGGCACGATCCGCCGGGCTGGAAAACAGGCGGCCAGGGTGCGGATCGCCACTTCATCGGTACGCGCACCGAACACCGGCACCATCACGGCACCATTGACGATGTAGAAATTCAGGTGGCTGGCCGGCAGCTGCGTGCCTGCGAAGGTGAACCGCGGCGGAATGTCGATCGGGATCACCTCCAGCCGGCGGCCACGGGCATCGACGGCCGCAGAGAGCTGCTCGAGATTCTCAGCGAGCGATGCATGGTTGGGGTCAAGCCGGTCGGGCTGCCGCGCCGCCACGACACAGCCTGGTGACACGAAACGGGCGATCTGGTCGATGTGACCATCGGTGTCGTCGCCCTGCAACTCGCCCCCCAGCCAGATGACTCGGTCGATGGCGAGCTGTTTTCGGAGCACCTGCTCCATCTCGCTCCGCGAAAGCCCTGGGTTGCGTTTGGAATCGACGACGCAGCGGTGGTTGACGAGCAGCGTGCCCTCACCGTCGGTCTCGATTGCGCCGCCTTCGAGCACCACACCGGGCGACACGACCTTCAGATCGAGACGGCCCGCGATGGCCCGCGACAACCCCGCGTCGAGGTTCCAGGGCGGATACTTTCCCCCCCAGGCATTCCACTCCCAGCAGACAGCCACGGGCCGGCCGGTCCCCTGCCCCTTCGTCTCCTGCTGCCGCGGCATGAGAAACACGGGGCCCGTGTCGCGGAGCCACGAGTCGTTGGTGGGAATGTCGATGCACTCCACGTTGGCCACACCACGGAGCCGATCCCGTGCGTCGGCGAGTGCCGCTCCGCTGGCGATCACCTTCACCGGCTCCCATGGGGCCAGGAGGCGAATGAACCGAGCGAAGAACTCGGGAATGACGGCGAAGTCTCCAAGAAACGTCGCCCGCCGGTGAGGCCAGGCGATCCACGTGGCCGCATGCGGCTCCCACTCCGCCGGCAGCCGATAGCCGTCCACATTCGACACGGCTATTTCTCCCACCGCTTCACCAGGCTGCCGTAGGCATCGATGCGGCGATCGCGAAAGAACGGCCACCGGGTCCGCGACCACTCGATCCGCGCGAGGTCGCATTCCACCACGATAGTTTCGGGGGTCTCGTGGCCCGCCGTCACGAGCCGCTCGCCATTGGGCGCGTAAACGACGCTCGCCCCCCAGAACCGTAAGTGATCCTCACGGCCCGTGCGGTTGACCGCCACGACGAACACGCCGTTGGCGATCGCGTGGCTCCTGAGCATCGTGTCCCACGATTCATACTGCTCGCGGTGCAACTCTTCCTCGCCGTCGAGCCAGCCGATCGCCGTGGGATAGAAGAGCACCTCGGCGCCGGCCATGGCCGTGAGGCGGGCCGCCTCCGGGTACCACTGGTCCCAGCAGACGAGCGGGCCGACCTGCAGTCGGCTCGTCGGCACCGACATGAATCCGGTGTCGCCCGGCGCGAAATAAAATTTCTCGTAGTAGTGCGGATCGTCGGGGATGTGCATCTTGCGGTAGAGGCCCGCGGTCGAACCGTCGCGATCGAAGATCACGGCCGTGTTGTGGAAGAGGCCATGCGAACGCCGCTCGAAGACGCTCCCCACGAGCACCACATCATGCTCGCGCGCCGCTGCGGCCAGCCGTTCGGTGAGCGGTCCTGGCACGGCTTCAGCCTCGGTGAACTTTCCATGATCCTCGGCCTGGCAGGGATACTGTCCCGCGAAGAGCTCCTGCAGACAGACCACCTCCGCGCCGCCGCGAGCCGCCTCGGCGATGCCGGCCAAAGCCTGCGCGATGTTGTGGTCGCGGTCCGTCGTGCAGGCCGACTGCACGAGTCCGATCCGCACCGTGCGTCCGCCGGCGGCATCCACCTTCGGTTGCGGTCGCTGCGTGCTTTGGAGACTCATCGTCCAGCCACTTCAACCGCCGCATCGAGCTTCGCCGCCGGCACTGGAAACTGCTCGGCCAACTCAGCCACGTCGCCCTTCGTCGTCGCGATCAACTGCTGATCGCTTGGCGACTTCAGCACGCGGAGAATCCAGGCCGCGATCTGCTTCATTTCAGATGTGCCCATGCCGCGCGTGGTCAGGGCGGGCGTGCCGAGGCGGATGCCGGAGGGATCCATCGGCTTCCGCTCGTCGAAGGGGATCATGTTCTTGTTGCAGGTGATGCCGCAGCGGTCGAGCACCTCCTCGGCCAGCTTGCCGCCGATGCCCAGAGGCGTCACGTCGACGAGCATCAGATGGTTGTCGGTGCCGCCACTGACGAGCTTGACGCCGCCGGAGGCGAGGGCCGCGGCCAGCGTCCGCGCGTTGTCGACGACGTTCTGGCCATACCGCTTGAACTCCGGCTTGAGCGCCTCGCCAAAGGCCACGGCCTTGCCGGCGATCACGTGCATCAGCGGGCCGCCCTGCGTGCCGGGAAACACCGAGCGGTCGAGCGCCTTAGCATTTTCCGTGCGGCACATGGCGATGCCGCCCCGCGGACCGCGGAGGGTCTTGTGGGTGGTGCTCGTGACGAAGTCGGCGACCGGCACGGGATTGTCGTGGATGCCCGCGGCGACGAGCCCGGCGTAGTGGGCCATGTCGACCATCAGCTTCGCGCCCACTTCGCGGGCGATCTCGGCGAACCGGCCGTGCGGAATCTCGCGGGGATACGCGCTCGCACCGGCGATGATCAGCTTCGGCTTGTGTTCCCTCGCCAGGCTCGCGATCTGGTCGAAGTCGAGCAGCTGGTTGTCGCGGCGGACGCCGTAGTGGACGAACTTGTAGAAGATGCCCGAGCTGTTGAGCTTCATGCCGTGCGTGAGATGGCCGCCATGGGCGAGGTCGAAGGCGAGCACGGTATCGCCCGGCTGGATGGCGGTGAGGTAGACGGCTGAGTTGGCCTGACTGCCAGAGTGGGGCTGCACGTTGACGTGCTCCGCGCCGAAGAGGGCCTTGAGCCGGTCGCGGGCGAGGTCCTCCACCGTGTCGACGAACTCGCAGC
>CANHYS010000207.1 GCA_947464585.1 Planctomycetaceae bacterium
GCCGCCCATATCATGCTCTCCTACGAGGACGAGCCGCTGTCGTTCCTGTCGATCGACGGTGCCAAGGAGGTGGGCGTCGAGGTTCACTCGATGTCGAAGGGCTTCCACATGATCGGCTGGCGACTCGGCTGGGTCTGCGGCCACGAAAAAATCGTCCGGGCTTTCGCCGACGTGAAAGACAACTGCGACTCCGGACAGTTCATGGCAATCCAGAAGGCGGGCGCGGCGGCGCTCGGTGACGCCGAGATTCCGCGACGTGTCCGCGAGAAGTATCGCCGTCGCCTGGAGAAGCTCGTCGGCGTGCTACGGGCCGTCGGCTTCGAGTGCGAAATGCCGGGCGGTACCTACTTCCTCTATACGAAGAGCCCGAAGGGGGCCGGCGACCGTGTCTTCGCCACGGCGCAGGATGCCAGCCAGTTCCTGATCCACGACCTGTCGATCTCGACCGTGCCGTGGGACGACTGCGGTGCCTACCTGCGGTTCTCAGCGACGTACGAGGCCGAGGATGAGTCGGCCGAAGACGATCTGATGGCGGAGACGCATGCCCGACTGTCACGGTCCCGCCTGAAATTCTGATGGCTGCACAAGCCATCGATCCCTGACTTCCATAGGTTCAAGAACGAACATCGCCGCCTCTGCTTTCCGGAGTTGCCACCCATGCGCCAGTTTGACTCGATCCGTTCGTGCCTCATCATCATCGTGGGCCTGGCAGCGGTCCTGCCCGCCGCGGGCTGTGGCACCAAGAAGAAGCCGGCGCTGACGATCGAGCAGCGGCTGAAGAATGCTGAGAAGGAAAAGACGCCCGATCGCCAGGCAGCCGCGCTTTTGAAGGTGGCCAGAGCCCAGTTTGCCGCGAACCAGGAGGCCGAGGCGAAGGAAACCGCCGCGAAGGCGCTTGAAAGGCTGAAGGGGGAGGGTGACGCCAACCTCTTTGCTCCACGACTGGTGGAGGTCGCCGGGTTCCTCGCCGAGATCGGCGACCGCAAGCCGGCCCGGGAAGCGCTCGGCCAGGCCTGCGGCCTGGTCGACACGATCGACGACCCGGTCCGCAAGGCCAAGCTTTTCGCCGACGCCGGGGCGATCTACAAGGCCAACACAGACTCTGCCCAGGCGAAGGAGACGCTGAAGAAGGCGGCCGATGCGGCTGCCAGCGTCGAGGAGCGATTCCGAGCCGATGCCCTGGCGGCCGTGGCGCTGGGATACACCCGCAGCGGACTGGCCGATGCCGCCAGCGACGTCGTCGACAAGCTGCTCGAAGCCGCTCAAACCCTCGATGAGCCGCGGGCGAAGGCTGAAGCGCTCTCGGCCGCGGCCGGCGTGCAGGCGCAAACCGGAAAGAAAAAGGATGCGGAAAAACTTCTCACCGATGCGGAAGCCTCTGCAAAGAGTGTCGAACGCGCAGAGAGCAGGGCCTATGCACTCCTGGCCGTGGCCATGGCCACAAGTGCCAATGGCGACAACAAGAAGGCGCTGGCACTCCTCAAGGAGGCCGACAAGGCAGCTGACAAGGTGCCCGAGCCTGCCTCGCAGAAGAAGATCGTCGATAAGGTGCGGGCGACGATGGCAGACGTTGAGAAAAAGCTGAAAAAGTAGCGGCTACTTCCTGCCGGCCGATACGACCTTGAGCGCATCCAGCGCCAGCTTCCGCGCTTCCGCATGGTCGACGATCGGCTCCGGATAGTCGCGGCCGAGCCCCGCCCACTGCCGCACGTAGGCCTGATCGGGGTCGAACTTGTCGGCCTGACTCGTGGGATTGAAGATCCGAAAGTATGGGGCCGCGTCGGCGCCGCAGCCGGCCGCCCACTGCCAGCCGAGCGTGTTGGCGGCGAGATCCGCGTCGACGAGTGTGTCCCAGAACCACCTCGCTCCTTCCAGCCAGGTCACCCGCAGATCCTTAACGAGGAAACTCGCCACGATCATCCGCACGCGGTTGTGCATCCAGCCGGTGGCCCAGAGCTGCCGCATGCCGGCATCGACGATGGGGAAGCCTGTCCGACCCCGCTGCCAGGCGCGGAGTCCCACTGGATCGTTCGCCCAGGGAAATCTTGCGTAGTCGGCGCGGAGCGGCGCGTCAGTCGTGTGGGGAAAGTGGTAGATCAGGTGGTTGGCAAACTCCCGCCAGCCCAGCTCCCGAAGATAGACCTCGGGGCTGCCGGTGATCCTGGCCGCCGGCGTACCGCCGACGGCCTCACGGACGGCGTGCCAGACCCGCCGCGGCGAGATCTCGCCGAAGTGGAGGTGGGGGCTCAGGGCACTGGTGCCCTCGTGGTCGGGCCGGTCGCGTTCGGTGCCGTAGCTGGCGATGCCACGGGCAAGGAACACCTTCAGCCGTTGTCGGGCCCCCTCCTCGCCGGGCATCCATGTGGTCCGCATGGTGCCGGCCCAGTCGATCCGGGGCAGCAGTCCGAGCGATTCGACGGAGAGCGTTTTCCCACCGGACTTCCCGGTGGCTGTGGCGGAGCGGAGCTTTCGTGGGGCGGCCACCGCCCCGGCCGGCTCCTCGCGGGCCAGCAGTGCCCGCCAGAACGGCGTGAACACCTGATACGGCTTGCCCTCCTTCGTGGCGACATGCATCGGCTCGAAGAGAAGCGAACCGTTGAAGCTCTCGACGGCGAGCCCGTCGTCGCCGAGGGCCTTCTTGATCGCCGTATCGCGACGGATCACTGCCGGCTCATATCGCCGGTTCCAGACGACGTGCGTCGCTGAAAACTCCCTGGCGAGTGTGCGCAGCGTGTCGAGCGAGGGCCCGCGGCGAATCACGAGCGGTGCGCCCGCCTTCTCCAAGGCGGCAGAGAGCTTCTCGAGCGAGTGGTGCAGCCACCACCGCGAGGCCGCCCCCGGCTCCCAGGGCGCCTCCTCCTCCGGCGCCCAGATGAACACCGGCACGACCGCACCGCGTGCGGCGGCTGCGGCCAGGGCTGGGTTGTCATCGAGCCGGAGATCCTGCCGAAACCAGACAAGTGTGACGGGTGCTCTGGACATGTCGGCAGCATAGCGTGTCGGCGACCGCAGGTCGCGGGTGCGAGATCGGCCAGGTCCGGCTGGGCCGATCCCCCGGCTCACGCCGGGGGCTTGTATACGCGATACAAGCCCCGGGCGTCAGCGAGGGGATCCACGCGTCATACAAGCCCTGAGCGTAAGCGACGGGATCCCCGCGTCATACAAGCCCTGAGCGTAAGCGACGGGATCCCCGCACCGTCAGGCGAGGATTTCCTTCACCACATGGCCGTGCACGTCGGTGAGCCGGAAGTCGCGGCCCTGGAAGCGGTAGGTCAGCTTCGTGTGGTCGAAGCCGAGCAGGTGCAGGATCGTGGCCTGAAGGTCGTGGATGTGCACCTGGTCGCGGGCCGCCTTGAAGCCGAGGTCGTCGCTGGCTCCGTGCACGTATCCCGGCTTCACGCCACCACCAGCCATCCAGATGGAATAACAGTCGGGATAGTGGTCGCGGCCCAGGATACCGCCACCGGCGGTACGGCCCTCACGGAACGGCGTCCGGCCAAACTCGCCCGTGCAGAGCACGAGCGTGTCCTCGAGCAGCCCCCGCTGTTCAAGGTCCTCGATGAGTGCCGCCGCGGGCTTGTCGAACGTCGCTGCCTTCTTGGTGAGACCGTCACGGATGTCCTCCTGCGGCCCGGTGCCATGGAAATCCCAGCCCCAGTCGAAGAGGTGCACAAACCGTACCCCCTCCTCGACGAGACGGCGAGCCAGCAGGCAGTTGTTGGCGAGGCTTGAGCTTCCCGGCTTTGCACCGTAGGCCTCGAGCACCTCCTGCGGCTCTCGGGAGATGTCCATCACCTCTGGCACGCTCGCCTGCATCCGGAAGGCCAGTTCATACTGCGCGATCCGCGTGACAGTCTCGGGATTGCCGAGCTCCCGGGCCTGCAGTTCGTTCAGGTCCCTGAGGGCATCGAGGCTGGCACGCCGCAACGCCCGGTCCATGCCCGGCGGATCCGAGACATAGAGCACCGGGTCGCCCTTCGAACGGCACTGCACGCCCTGGTAGACGCTCGGCAAAAACCCCGAGCCAAAGCTGCTCGTGCCGCCGTTGGGCTGCACGCCCGACGAGATCATCACCACGAACCCTGGCAGGTTGGCGTTCTCGCTGCCGAGGCCGTAGGTCGCCCAACTGCCAAGGCTCGGCCGGCCTGCCCGCGGGCTCCCCGTGTAGACCATCAATTCCGCCGGCGCGTGGTTGAACTGGTCTGTGAACATGCTCTTCACGAGGCAGAGCTTGTCGGCCACGCGGTGCAGGTTGGGGATCGCGTCGGACAACTCGATGCCGCTCTCGCCACACCGCACCCATTGCCGCGGCGTGCCGAGCAGCTTCGGCGTGCCACTGGTGAAGGCGAACTTCTTGCCTGCAATCGCCTCGGCGGGGCATTCCTCGCCGCTGTGCTTCACGAGCTCCGGCTTGTGGTCATAGAGATCGAGGTGCGGTGGCGAGCCAGTCAGGTGGATCACGATCATCCGCTTCGCCTTGGCGGGCAGCGGCGGTTGTTTTGCAGCCATCGGATCGGTCGCGATCGCAGGCGTCGCCGTGCCGGCACCCAGCAGATCCCGCATCGCCATCGCACCGATGCCGCCAGCCATACCGCCGAGCAAATGCCGACGAGTTGCCAGCAGCTTGTGTTCGAAAATCGGATCCATGGCTCACTCTCCGTCACGGACACATGAAGGCTTCGTCAAGATTCAAAATCACATTCGCGACCACCGTCCACGCGGCGAGATCGTCGATTTCGATCGACAAGTCGCTCGGTACGGGGCCCAGCGGATCGGTCGCCATCTTCTTCGCATCGGCTGGATTGCTCTTGAACCCGGCCCGTGCCTCGTCGTGCAGCCTCACGAGTCGCTCACTCTCGGCGGGTGAAGGCTGCCGGGCGAGCACGAGTCGGAAGCCACGCAGGGCCCGCTCGGGGTCCGTCGAGCCCCCTTCACGCACCATGCGCCGGGCCAGGGCCTGCGCCGCCTCGACGTAGACGGGGTCGTTGAGCGTGACGAGCGCCTGAAGCGGCGTATTCGTCCGCGGCCGGCGGACCGTGCAGACCTCGCGACTCGGCGCGTCGAACGTCGCCATCGAGGGATAGGGATTGCTCCGCCGCCAGGTGGTGTAGAGGGCCCGGCGGTAGCGATCCTCGCCGTCGCTCGTCTTCCAGTCGATGCCGCCGCCAAACGCCGCGCTCAAGCCGACATTGGGCTGCGGGGGATGCACGCTCGGCCCCCCCTTCTTCCGCGAGAGCAGCCCCGCCGCGGCGAGCGCCTGGTCGCGGA
>CANHYS010000208.1 GCA_947464585.1 Planctomycetaceae bacterium
CGGCCCGATGCCGGCGAGCACGAGCACGTCGCCCGCGACGATCGTCCCCTGCTTGATCGCGGCCATCGCCGCGCGCTCACTGACAAACACCCGCGCCGGACCGGTGTGGCGATAGACGCCCTCGGCATCGATCGTCGTCCGGTCGATCGCCGTCGCCTTCACGACGGCCCCCTCGGGCGCGATCGTGCCCCGCAGGAATGCCATCGTGCCCTTGAGTCCGCGGGCCGCCGCCTGCTCAGGCGGCATGATCACATCGCCGGGATCGACCCCATCGACAGCCTTGAGCAATTCGCGAAACCGTCGGCGCCGCTCGCTCCCCTCCCACCATGCCAGCTGCTCGGCGAGCGTGCCCCCCGACACCGTCCGCACCGTCGTGTCGAGGAGGCCAAGCCGATCGAGGTGGAGCATCACCTCGGGCACTCCGCCGGCGAGAAACACACGCACGGTGGGATGGTGGATCGGCCCGTTGGGCAGCACGCTCACCAGCCGCGGCGTCTGCCGGTTGACGGCGATCCAGTCGTCGACCGTGGGCTGCGACAGACCGGCGGCGTGGGCGATCGCGGGCACGTGCAGGAGCAGGTTCGTCGAGCCCCCAAAGGCCGCGTGCACCGTCATGGCGTTGCGGATGGCCGCTGGCGTGAGGATGTCGCGGGTGGCGATCCCCGCGGCCGCGAGCCCCACGACCGCCCGCGCCGAACGCACCGCCAGATCACGCCACACCGGCTGGCCGCTCGGGGCGAGCGCCGCGTGCGGCAGCGTGAGTCCGAGGGCCTCGGCCACCACCTGCGCCGTCGCCGCGGTGCCGAGGAACTGGCAGCCGCCGCCGGGCGAAGCGCAGGCGCGGCAGCCCAGATCGGCCGCCTCCTCAAGCGTGATCAGGCCATGCGCGTATCGCGTGCCGATCGTCTGGATGCGACCCGCATCCTCGCCGCTCACCGGCGGCAGCGTGACGCCGCCGGGCACGATCACCCCGGGCAGGTCGGTGAGCCCGGCCACGGCCATCAGCATCGCCGGCAGCCCCTTGTCGCAGGTGGCGACGCCGAGCACGCCGGCCCGCAGCGGCAGCGAACGCGCAAGCCGGCGAAGCACGAGCGCCGCGTCGTTGCGATAGGGCAGGCTGTCGAACATGCCGGTGGTGCCCTGCGTGCGGCCGTCGCAGGGATCGGAACAGAACCCGGCGAACGGTATCTTGCCGAGCCGCCGCAGTTCGGTCGCGGCCGCCTCCACGAGCAGCCCGATCTCCCAGTGCCCCGTGTGGTAGCCCAACGCCACCGGCGTGCCGTCAGCCGCGCGGACGCCCCCCTGCGTGCTGAGAATGAGGAACTGCGGATCGGCCGACCCCGCCGCGGCCCAGCCCATGCCCACGTTCTGCGAGAGCCCGAAGAGATCACCACTGGGGCTGTTTCGCAACAAGTCGTCGGTCAGCGGAAGGGCGCCGACTGGCCCGGGAGCCGCGGTCTGGATGTCGAAGAGCACCGGGTCATCTGGGCCGTACGGATCGAAGTGGCGTGGTGCGTTCATGGAACGGTAGCTCCCCGGGCTGGTCGGGATCTGGAAGGACGGTCAATATAGTGCCAACGGGCGCCGATAGCGGCGGCGTCTACGTCCCGACCGGCATCCCATCGAGGTGATCATCCATGAGCGTCCCGCACGACAGCCAGTCCCCTGAACGAATCTGCCGGTTCATGTGCCGCGGTTCTTGCGACGCCCGCGTGGGCGCTGTGATCGACGGCGACCGCGTGGTCGACCTGACGGCTGCCGGCGTCGGCTCGCTGACGGACCTGCTCGATGCCGCCAACCCGGCGGCGGCGGTGCGGGCCGCCCGCGCTGCGGCCGGACCGGGCACACCGCTCGCAGACATCGCACTGCTGCCCCCGGTGGAACGCCAGGAGGTCTGGGCGGCAGGGGTCACGTATCTCCGCAGCAAGACGGCTAGGATGGAGGAATCCGACTTCAGCGCCACTGCCTACGATCGGGTCTATGACGCCGAGAGGCCGGAGATCTTCTTCAAGTCGCTCGGCGAGAAGGCTGTCGGTCCCGGCGACTCTGTCGGCATCCGCGGCGATTCCCGTTGGAACGTGCCCGAGCCGGAATTGGCGCTGGTGATGAACTCCCACGGCACCCTGGTCGGCTGCACGATCGGCAACGACATGAGTTCGCGTGACATCGAGGGAGCCAACCTGCTCTACCTGCCGCAGGCCAAGGTCTACGACCGTTCATGCGCGCTCGGTCCTTGGATCGTGCTGGCCACCGACGAATCCGCGATCCGCCGCTGGACGATCTCCGTGGCGATCGCACGGGGCGGCAGCGACGTCTTCAGCGGCGAGACGGGCGTCGAGAAGATCAAGCGTTCGTTCCAGGACCTCATCGGCCATCTCTGGCGGTCACAGTCGTTCCCTCGCGGCGCGGTGCTGCTGACCGGCACGGGCGTCGTGCCCGACGAGTCGTTCACGCTGCAGGCTGGCGACCGGGTCACGATCGGCATCAGCGGCATCGGCACGCTCGCAAACACCGTGCAGGTCGTCTAAAAGACCGGACGCCGGCCCGAACAGCTGCGGAACGAGCCTCAGGGTTGATGTTCGTGGGGTTGATGTTCGTGGGGTTGATGTTCGTGGGGTTGATGTTCGTGGGGTTGATGTTCGCGAGGTTGGCCTTCGCGTGGTTGACCGTCGTCGGATTCCGAACGAGCAGATGGCTGGCTGGCAAGCTGCACAAGGGCCTCGATCACGCGAGCCCGTGCCGCGGCGTCGCGAAGGATGAGGTAGCGGTGCTTCCCGGCAGCATCGGGGGTGAATGGCGTGGCTCCCGTGTCGGTCACGGTCACCCTTCCGGGCGGCGAACGGTCGAAGTAGCCGCGGTCACCGAGTACGGCGTCGAGCACGCTCGTGAGATCCCAACTCGGCCGGTCCTGCGGCGGCGGGGAGTGGATTCGGTATGCCTCGGCAACAGGATGGTGTGGCACATCACGATAATCCTCGAGGATGCTGCGGCTCGGATAGGGCACCGCGATGCCGATTTCAAACCCGCTCCAGACCGTCTCCGTCGGCCAGCGGGCGGCGACCGCCGCGGCCGCCGCCCGGTCGCGGACGATGTTGTATTCAGCGTAGGCAGCGTTCCCGCCGATCGGCTGGAACGCGCCGCCCATGAGTTCGAGAAGCCGCACCTTCTTCGCCACCAGCTCCACACCCGGCAGCGGACTCGCGGCGTCGGCCGGGCTGTCCAAGAGCCGGGCGAGGTTCGTCGAGAACCCCACCTGGATGATCACCACGGAACCATCCTCCGCTGCGGCAAGCGTCTTCCGCAGCACCGTCACCGCATCCGGGGCATCCGTGCCATCGAGCAGATCGTGGGGATAGCGGAGGGCTCCATCGTCCCTCTCGTCGGCCAACTTCAGATAGACGCTCTTCCCCTCCACGGCACCCTGTCGGACGACACCGATGGGAAGGTCGGGCCGGCCATAGAACGTGTTGACACAGTCGACAAACGGGGCCCCCTGCGGATGGTTGGCCGACACCGTGACCGCCAACAGACGGCACTGACCACGCGACTCGAGTGCATGGAGCATCGCCAGCGACGCCACGTCATCGCAGTCTTCGCAGATGTCGGTGTCGAGGATCACCGGCACGCATGCTGGTGATTCGGCACGCGGCGTCCCGGCCGCAACCGTTATCAGGCTGCACGCCGCGATGAGGCAAAAAAGGGGACGCAGCTCTTTTCCCACCGTCCGGCCCTACTTCAGCAGGTCTTTGAAGACCTTGCGGACCTTGTCCACCTTCGGCGACACGACCGCCTGGCAATAAGGCTGGAACGGGTTGTTGGCGAAGTAGTCCTGGTGATACTTCTCCGCCGCATAGAACGTGCTGGCAGGCGTCACCTCGGTGACGATCCTGCCGGGAAACACCTTCGCCGCATCGAGCTTCGCGATCACCTCTTCGGCGGTCTTCTTCTGCGCGTCGTCGTGGTAGAAGACACCCGAGCGGTATTGCGTGCCGACGTCGGCCCCCTGCCGGTTCTTCGTGGTCGGATCGTGCGTGCTGAAAAACACCTCGAGCAGCTTTTCATACGGCACCTGCTGCGGGTCGTATTCGATCTCCACCGCCTCGGCATGGCCCGTCTGCCCGGTGCAGACCTGCTGATACGTGGGATTCGGATTCTTTCCACCGATGTAGCCACTCGTCACCGACTGCACGCCCTTGATCTGGGCATAGACCGCCTCGGTGCACCAGAAGCAGCCCCCGGCGAACGTCGCCTTCGCCAGCTCACCCTCCGCGCCCGCTGCCAAACCGCTGCTCATCATCATGATCGCTCCTGCCAGAAACCACCGGACCACATATGCCGTCATGTTCGTCGGCTCCTCGAAAGAATTCGAATACTGCACGGAGTGAGGCGACGGGATCGGCGGAAGCTCGAGGAGCATTGGGCGTATCCTCGCCCTCGCGACGAGACTTCTGCCGTCCCGGAGCCGGCCGCTACCGTTGCGGCCTGGTCACTTTCATTGTAGCGATCCTCGCGGGGTCGACGACGAACCGGAGCGGCTTTTCCGCCCACTCCCCGGCGTAGCCCACCCCGATCCGCGGCGTCCGCTCGATCAGCCGCCGCGGCACGGCGGCCTCCACGGCCTCCAGCCAGAGCCCCGTCAGGCGGGTGGCTGGCTGGCCGTCGAACGATCGGTCGATCCCCAAGGCCTTCGTGAGCCGCCCCGGGCCGACGTGCTCCCCAACGCCACGGATCAAGACCGCCGCCGGCACGCCTTCGCCACCCGTGACGACATTCAACATCCAGTGCATCCCGTAGCAGAGGTAGACATACCAGTGGCCCGCCGGGCCAAACATCGTGGCATTCCGCTTCGTGAGACCGCGGGAGCCGTGGCAGGCGAGATCCTGGGCGCCAAGATAGGCTTCCGTCTCGAAGACCACGTGCCGCGTGAGCCACCCGTCGGCGGCCCGCACCACCAGCGACGCCCCGAGCAGCTCGCGAGCCACACGATCGGCCGGCCGATCGAAAAAAGCCGGGGTCAAAGGCTGGCCGCTCACCTGATTTTCGCCGCATCTATGATGAAAGGTGTCGATCGATCATCATACTGCCTTTCCCCACAACCCGGAACGAATTCTCAGTCATGGAAGCAGGCATCGTCGGACTCCCCAACGTCGGCAAGAGCACCCTCTTCAACGCGCTCACCATGTCGAAGGCCGCGCAGAGCGCGAACTACCCCTTCTGCACGATCGAGCCCAACGAGGGGATGGTGAGCGTGCCCG